>JAKLJM010000213.1 GCA_023151145.1 Bacteriovoracaceae bacterium
ACAAAAATACCAAGCATCAATTTTAATACCATGGCATAAAAACAGGTGATCAATCTCTAAATGTAAAAGATGAACATGATAATCGGCGTAATAACCTCGCTCTATTCCAGATTGATTGGTAAGCACAATAATTTTAAAATCTTTGGTCTGTGCTATTTTTATTATTTCAATTATTTCAGGAATAAGCTTAAATTGATCGAAATTATAAACGTAACCAAAATCTACATTGATAATTCCATCGCGATCTAAAAAAAGTGCCTTATTCAAATTTGCCACGATTAAACCTTAACTTTTTGCCATTTCATTGAGCAATTAATTTTATATGCTTTCGAAGTAAACTTATTCATCGGTTTAATTCTAAGCTGAACTTGAAAATTATCGAAATGAAAATTTACTGTGCCAAAACCGGAAGTTTCTTCTCCAAAATTTAAATCCGAAGACATAAGTTTTTTTCGCCAAAAATCTAAATCGTAGAATGAATAATGGTCATAAAGATGATCTTGGTGATAACAAGTCCATTGCCATGAAGAGGCAGATTTAAACCCCATTAATTCCAATAAACACTCTTTAAAAGACAACGAGTCTATCTCAAAGAGCTCTTTTAATTCTTGCAATAAATAATCTGATAATCTTTTATAGTGATCCATTAATATTTGATGATCTGGTGGTGCTAAGAGTCCGGGTAATTCCGTAAAATTCTCCGCCCACTCTGCGCCAAAACTCCCTTGATAATTAAGCCCATTTCTCTCATAAAGTTGAAAAGTCATTTGATCAAAAGAATTGTCCATAAACTGATTAAAGCGGCTTTGTCTTTCTTCAAGACTCACTGATAGTTTGTGGTTAGGTAGTGAGCCAAAAATTTTGAAATAATTTAAAAAGAAACTTTTAATCCCTGCACTTTTAGTATTAGTAAAGGAGCCTTTTTTACTCAACTTTAAACTAATGGGTAATTCATCACTATTGGCTTCTGACTCCGAATGGACATGGTGACGAAATAATAAATCAGCCTCATCCCAAAGCCTAGTTCCAGAATTGGCCTGAAGTTTTCCCAGCACATAAAGACACGAATAACCTGATAATTTCTTTTTCTCCTCAACTGAAAGTGCAGATAAAAGATCAACGACAAAGTTTTTAGCTAACAACGGAAGTTTTTTATATAATTCAGCATCATATGAGAGCAAGGTTTCTTGATAAATTTTTAGCCTTTCTAACAATTCAACTGAAAGATTTTGATAAAAAAATGACGACAACGACAATTGTCGCGCTAGTTCATCAGCGACGAGGTATTCAAAGAGATTACCCTTATATTCATTAAACAGCGCTTCTTTTTGGTCGTTGTTTTCTAATTTTTTATGATCGTGATATGACATGTAATACCTTAAAATATTAAGATATCATAAAATCTTCTTTTCAAACTGTCACAAATTTCATAACCTTTTTAAAATTACTTACCAGGAAAGACATGACGCCATTTCCTTCAGTATTAGAAAGTGTTGAAGATCTTACAGTTAATCAGATTCAGACGCTTTTAACATTGGCCGAAAACATCGAAAGAGATAAAATTCATCTCACATCACAAAATTCCCTAAAAGCACCGATTGTATATACCCTGTTCTTAGAAAATTCCACACGAACCAAACTCTCATTTGCAACTTCTGCCCTAAAACTTGGCGCTCATTACTTAGATTTCCCCCTACAAACTTCTAGTGTTAAAAAAGGGGAAAACATCGAAGAAACACTGCTCACTCTTAAGGCACAGGGAGCAGATTTATGCATTATAAGAACAAATGAAAATAATTTTTTTAAAGAATATAAAAACAATCCTCCACTTAAGTTAATTAATGGTGGCGATGGCGTTAACGAGCACCCCACTCAGGCACTACTTGATCTCTATGAGTTACTGAAGTTTTTTCAAGGTGGTATTAAGGGCATAAGTGGAAAAACACTTGGAATTGCCGGAGATATCATCCATTCCCGAGTGGCCCATTCATTAATAAAACTTCTTCCGAAATTTGGCATGAAAATCTGTTTATATGCTCCAGAGTATTTTCTTCCATACGAAATTACAGAGAATCCAAATATAACTGTAGCTAAAAATAAAAATGATTTTTTAGTCTCAACTGATCTGGTCTATTTGCTAAGAATACAGTTTGAAAGATTAAAAAACACCGAAGAAGAAATCACTAAAATAAAAGATAGTTACTCTGTACAGTTTGGCTTTTTCTTATCTGATGCTGAAAAACATCAGAGATATTTTATGCATCCAGGCCCAGTGAATATCGGGCTGGAAATAGATCTATCCCTTTTAAAATCAAAATATTATTTAGGTCATCGCCAAGTAGAAAGTTCGATCCCTGTCAGAATGGCCATACTTTTATCGATGCTCAATAATCAAGATCAAAACCTCAATCCAAAAGGAAAAAATGCAGCGGTCATTAATTATACCACTCTCTAATTTTTCTTTTTCAATATTCCGCAATGATATCTTTCGTTCTCTATTTTCTATTTTAATCAACACATATATATCTATCAAAAAAGGATTTCACCCATGACTTCATTTACTTCTGAAGCTGAGAAAAACTTTATCACTCAGTTAAAATCCTATGATTGCTATTTGCATTTTGAATTCGGAAAAACTTATAAAGCAAAATGTAATGTGGACTTAGAAAATAATGAGATCTGGGGAGAAAGTGCTTTCACTACTGGAATGAGTGGCTATGAAGAAACGATTACGGACCCGAGTTTTTTAGGTCAACACATTATTTTTTCAGCGGCTCATATTGGAAACTATGAAACAAAAGAAAATGTCATTCAATCAGATAAAATTCATTGTACTGCGATTATCGCTAGAAATATTAGTTACTCGCCTATTTTGGCTTCATTAAAAAATAAAAATATTCCGCTGATTAGTGATTTAGATACCAGAAGTATCGTTCGCGCCATGGTGAGAAATCCAGGAAAACATCTCACTTGCCTCTCCCATTCACCACAGCCTCCGAAAAGTTTTAGAAAAGATTTATTGATCACCGATGATTTACATCGAGTTAGTACCGCAAAGAAAATAACTCATATCCAAGGAGCAAATCCTATAGTCTTAATTGATTATGGAGTTAAAAATGCGATCATTGAAGCGATCAAAACTTTTAACCTTCCTTTTGTTCAAGTTCCTCATAAAACTAGTTATGAAGAAATCCTGAACATGAATCCTCGCCTAGTCTTTTTATCAAACGGGCCAGGAGATCCAAGAAAATACACCGAAGAAATCGAAACTGTACAAAAAATCCTTATGACTGATATACCAGTCAGGGCCATTTGCCTTGGTCACCAACTTATTTCATTGGCCCTTGGTCTAAAAGTAGAAAAACTACCTTTCGGACAGCGAGGAATCAATCATCCCATTTTTGATCGATTAACCAATAAAGTAGTCATTACAAGTCAAAATCATGGTTACGCTATTGAAACAGAAGATTTTCAAAGAAAAGCTGAAACCTTGCAATTATTCGCTCATCAATACTCGCTTTTTGATCACAGTATCGAAGGAATGATGAGTAAAGATCAAAAAATAATTTCGGTACAATATCATCCTGAAAACTATCCAGGCCCAAAAGATGGAGATGTCTTTTTTGATGAGATCAAGAGCTTTTTAAATAACGGCAAACAAATCATACATTTTGAAAAAATTTCTCCATACAAAGCTCTTTCAAAGCGCGAACATAAAAATACTCCTTATAAAAAAATTCTTTTAATAGGTTCTGGTCCCATAAAAATTGGCCAAGCGAGTGAATTTGACTACTCTGGCACTCAGGCATTGAAAGCTTTAAAAGAAGAAGGAATTGATGTTGTTTTGCTGAATTCAAACCCAGCCACCATCATGACTGATCCAGAAATGTGTACGAGAACTTATGTCGAACCCATAACAAAAGACACCATTAAAAAAATCATCGAAAAAGAAAATGTCGATGCCGTTCTCTCTACAATGGGCGGACAAACGGCCTTAAATATCTGTGTTGAACTTGAAGAAGAAGGATATTTCAAAACCAAACTCGTCACATTATTAGGGGCAAATGTTGACACCATTAAAAAAACCGAAGATCGCGCCTTATTTGCGAAAGAATTAGAAACTTTAAATTATCAAACAGGAAAACGCTATACCGCCGAGAGTTTAGAAGAAGCTGTTCAATTGGCAAAAATGAAAGTGGGCTTTCCTCTCATTATCCGTCGAGATTTTGCACTTGGAGGAAAAGGGGCCGCACTTGTCTACTCTCCGAAGGAACTAGAAACTGTCTTAAGCTCCGATCCTAAATTTCCGGTAACAATGGAAAAGTCTCTCGTTGGACAAAAAGAAATTGAATTAGAAGTTATGGTCGATGAAGATCGAAATGGCGTCATTATTTGTTCTATTGAAAACGTAGACCCTTGTGGCGTACATACTGGCGATTCCATCACCGTAGCACCCGCCATGACAATTAGTGATCATTGTTTGCAAAGACTTCGTACAATGTCTCTAACAATTGCCAAACATATGGGAGTTGTTGCCGGTGGGGCAAACGTGCAATTTGCGATTAATCCACTCGATGAATCAGATATCACCGTCATCGAAATGAACCCAAGAGTCTCTCGCTCATCGGCATTGGCCTCTAAAGCTACGGGATATCCCATTGCCAAGATTTCGGCCTTACTTGCCATTGGTTATCGTCTCCATGAGATCATTAACGACATAACTGAAACTACACCTGTCTCTTTTGAACCCACTCTTGATTATGTGGCGGTAAAGATTCCACTATTTCCTTTTCATAAATTTCCCGCTTCTTCAAAAAATTTAGGTCCACAAATGCGCTCAGTTGGAGAAGTTTTAAGCTTGGGTGGTAGTTTTAATGAAGCCTTTTTAAAAGCATTAAGAAGTTTAGAGATGGGACTAGAAATCCCT
>JAKLJM010000214.1 GCA_023151145.1 Bacteriovoracaceae bacterium
TCACGGTTTTTACCTTCATTTAAGCGAAACTCTAACCATGTCTTTGCTGGTAATTGTTTAACAATTCTTACTGACTGAGGTTTAACAAATCCTTCGTCAATCAAAGCTCCAGCTTTTAACTTAGATAAAATTGAATCTGTAACAGATCCAAAAACTTTAACTTCATAAATTTTTGTTACGTCATATTTTGGGTGCATGATCATATTGGCGACATCACCATCATTCGTCATGATCAATAAACCTTCAGATAAATAATCGAGACGACCAACTGGATAGATTCTCTCTGGGATGTCTTTTACGAGATCCATAACAGTTCTTCTGCCTTCTGGATCGTTAAGTGTTGTAACATAACCTCTTGGCTTATGAACGTAGACATAAAGTTTTTCTACTGACTGAAGATCGGCCAAGGCTCCATCAACCATAATAACGTCAGATGCTGGATTAACTTTTGTTCCAAGTTCCATCACCACTTCGCCATTTACTGTTACACGACCTTGAGAGATCAAGTCTTCAGCTTTTCTTCTAGAAGTGATACCGCAATCAGCGATATATTTTTGTAATCTTAATTCTGGTGAGTCTGACTTTACAGTCTTCTTCGTTGAACGAGTCATCGGTCCTCCTAATCTCGCCATCACGGCAGTTTAATTCGGCAAATTGAATTGAAGGGAAATTATGTTACTAAACGCTCTCTGTCAATAACCAGTTAAGCAGCTCGTTTTTACAATGACTTAAGCCTTTATACTCTAAGGAAGCTGGACTCATGGATTCTATGGCTCCCGAAAGAAGCTCTCGCCATTCCTTATTGGCCTTTACTTCTTGGCCTTCTAAAAAAGAAATACGAATGGTAAATAAAGCGGCATTCAACTCTTTAAATCCCCAAGTGATTTGTCTTTCTACTCTTAAATCAAAAGGATTTTCTGGCTTATTTTCTAAATCAAAGGATCTGCCTTTCCATTGTTTTGGATCAGTTCCTTTTGGAGCATTTGGATGATGATTAAAGTTTTGATCAGTGACAAAACTCCATACCATTCTTAAAAAAGGTCCTTTATTAATCATGGCATCAACCATTTGATTAGCTGATTTGTTTAATTTCTCTACACCTGGAATAGGTGCATGAACGTTGAAAAAACTTTGATTAAATTTTACTTCCGGCGACCAATGACTGGGACTCATGACATGCAGAATTTTTAATCCGTCACAATTATCACTGTCTTTACCATCAGTCTCTTTAACAACCCAAGCGATATCTTCTTGGACTTGCATCACTAAAGCATCGATAGCGTCTAGGTAATAAAGCGCAGACTTAGACTCTTCGTCACGGTATCGCCCATTCATATCAAAAATAAGCTCTTCCTTCGTAAGATGACATTGCAAAAGGATTTTATTCTGGGCCAAACGTACTGTAAAAAATTGCGGCCATTCCATCACTAAACGATCAATTAAAAAAAGCGATAAAATTTCATTATGTTTTACAGGAGCATTATTCAAATAATATTTTGAAATTCTCTCTGCATGAGCTTTTAATTTGCTCTCACGAGCGAGGGGAAAGAGAGAATCGAATTGAAAGATTATTTTATCTTGATCGCCCCCGCCTAAATCCATACCAAATGGTTTTAGATGAGGAGCGACCTCGTAGATAGGTTTTTCTATTGGAAAATATTTAACTGGATTAGTTAGTTTCATCATCGAATTTAATGCTCTCAACGCTGTCTTTTAAAAAGCTTAAATCCAAATCTAAATCTTGAGCTCTCTCGATGACTTCATCTGTTTTATTGTCTAAGTTTTCATTATGAAGATCTAACTCATCTTGGAGTTCTTCAGTGAATTCTTCAGACAATTTATCACCAGTTAGGTTTTCAAAAGCAGCATCTAATGCTTTAGAAAGCGCTTCTTCTTCCGTTTCTTCAGTATCGAACTCTAAATCAATATAATAATCGAATTCTTCACCGTCAGCGGTATGTACAATGATTTCTCCATTTTCATCTTCAGAAATCTCGTCTTCTTCTGCTGATAAATCTAAGGGAAGACCTGTATCGAGGTCGATCATCTCAAAATCTTCGTCTAATAAAGGAGCATTATGAGGACCTGCTTCTAAATCCTCAACCACTTTTATATCAAATGGAGTTCCCATTAATTGAGAATTCACTGCTGTTTTGTTTTGTTCAACAGCCAGGCGTTTATTAACAAATTCTTCGAGAAGATCAAATGCTGATTTAACCTCAACACCTTCTTCTGTAATTCTTTTCTTTTCTTCTACTTTTAATGAAGCGGTAAATTCTGTATCAGAAGAAATATTCTTAATAGCTTCTGATAACTCATCTAATTCGTGAATTTCATCAAATTTGAACTTATCTTTATCACCAGTGTGAACAAGCGTCTTAATGTCCGCAATTTTTCCAACTTGTGGAAGCGACATGCTCTCTAATTCATGCTCTGGAGGAAGTGCTGATAAATCGGCCAAGTTAAAGACCTCTAAAAATTCAGCAGTAGTAGCATAAAGAACAGGTCTTCCTAATTCGTCAGAACGTCCAGCAACTCTTACTAAACGTTTATCCATTAAGGCTCTAACGATGTGACCTGAATCAACACCTCTAATTTTATCAACTTCCGTTTTTGATACTGGTTGCTTATAAGCGATGATGGCCAGTACTTCTAAAGCTGTTGGAGATAAAACCAGTGAGTTAATTTTAAAGATATCTTGTACGTATTTAGAATATGTGGCTTTCGTTCTAAATTGGTAACCTTCAGCTACTTCTAAAAGACGAATTCCGTGATGTTTTGATTCATATTCTGCTTGTAAACGCTGTAATGATTCGTGGATAACTTTTAAAGGCATCTCTTCGTCAATAAGAGCTTTAATTTTTAAGATTGAAACTGGTCGATCATTCATGAAAATAATCGTCTCAATCGCACCACAAAGTGTATCTGGATTTAAACCTGTTCTGGCTTGCCATAAAAGTTCTTCTGGAATGCTGAACTCTTCAACTGGGTATTCTAAATTTTCAGAAGTGGGATATTTTTGAGCGATAAACTCACCGTCAACGTATTCCATTTCTTCTTCAGTAGACATTAATTCTAATTCTTCCGTCTCTAGAGAATCGCGTAAATCCTGAAGATTTTTTAATACTTCTTCTGGATTAAATGTTTGTTCAAAAACGTTTTCTGTCATGTTTTCCATGTTCTCTCCGTTGTGCGATCTACTATAGTCTACTGTAAAATTTTTGGTTCTTCTGAGTTCTCAACATCTGTATTTTCAAATGCCATCAACTCTTCTGGAACTTCAATAAGTTCTTCAGTAGTTTCACTTAAAGCGCCTTCTGCACTCAAAAGTTCATCAGTAACTTCTTCAATAAATGCTTTATCTTCTTTTAAATCTTCCGTTGTCACCGCATCTAATTTAACGATGGCTTCATCGTCTTCAGGTGCCTTGGTTGGTGGAACCCCTTCTTCTTCGAATCCATTGGCTTGATCAACATCAAAGTCTTCTAAAGACCTAACAACGTTAACATAAATGGTACTGCGATCTTCATTTTGAAAAACTTCAATACGCTTTAATCGCGCTAACTCAAGTAGCGAAATGAAAGTAATAACCACGTTATCGATATGTTGTTTTTCAGTATCTTCTTTACCACTTTCGATGTCTTGAATTTTAGCTCTGTTGTCTAAACCAAGAAGTTCATCAAATGTGCGCTGTTCGCCCATTCGTAAGTTACTTTTTAAGAAAACCAATTTTTCTTTAATTGAAAGACGATCACGTTTAACGATTGTGTATTTACGTCTTTGTCTGAATAGAAAATCCACCATCGCCATAATAAGCGCGTTTTGATCCATTGGTGTTAAAATCGAATTGATAATGGCCTTGCGATCAACCTTAGGTTTCACGAAAATTTCATGGCCTTTTTTAGGAAGCTCCCAAAGTTTTTTAGACATTTTTTGGAAGAACTGTAGTTCTTCTAAACGACGAATAAGTTCTGATTGAGAGGTAATATTTAATCCCTCTACTCCTAATTCGTCTTGTAATTTTGCTTGTTCTTCTTCAGTGATACAAACTTTTGACTTCAATAAAAGCAGTGTTGATGCCAGGAAAAGATAGTCACCAGCGACATCAAAATCGAGATCACGCATTTGTGCTAAGTACTCTAGATACTGCTTAGTGATTTTTGTAAGATCAAGTTCGCGAACGTTCATTTCTTCTTTTTCGATTAACAAAAGAAGAAGGGCCAACGGACCATCAAATGACTCGGTTTTAACCTGAATTGTTGTATCCAACATTTTCGCCTCTTATCCTAAAAGGGTAACAAATAAACTGACAATCACATTACTCGCAAGTACAGCCGGAGCCATGACATAATTTAGAATTGGGGTCATTAATAAAATGATCACGAATAAAAAACTATATCTCTCTAGCTCTTCATATTTTCTGGCAGCATTATAATCCAACATTGCAGTTACCATTTTTGACCCATCTAGTGGTGGAAACGGAATGAGGTTAAACACTGCAAGTAAAACGTTAATCATGATAGACTTTTGAAGCATATCAAAAAAGATCGTGTAATAAGAAAATGTCTGAGGCACTTTGGTATACAGTAGGGCCACAAGAAACGCCGATAACGTCATCAAAATAAGATTGGCGCCAGGGCCTGCGAAACTTACCCAGAACATTCCTGAACGAACGTTTTTAAAACGTCTGGTATCAACCGGAACGGGCTTGGCCCAACCAAACATCGTCCCACCTAGAACTGCTCCTACAAGAGGAAAAATAACAGTTCCGATTAGATCGTAGTGAACGGCTGGATTTAAAGTTAATCTTCCAGAATGACGCGCCGTTGTGTCACCAAAACGATTGGCCATCCACGCGTGTGCGAATTCATGAAAGACGATTCCTACTATTTGGCTCATAGGGATAGAACGATAGCATTTTTCACAAGCTCATTCAATGAATCGCCATGCGAAAGCCTAGGGAAAAAGGCCTTAAAATAGGCATTTTTTTATAACGAAACGCATAAAAGACAGACTATGTTAACATTTTCTATATGGAAAAAAGAAAAGTACAAGTTGTCATCATTGCAAAGAACCAACTCCTCCTCTTACAGGTGAAAAACCGTGGCGATGCCTTTTGGCAAAATATCACGGGCTCTGTTGAGGATAACGAAGATTTTCTCATTGGAGCTCTTCGTGAAACGCTGGAAGAAACGGGAATAAAGTCTCCCTCACTCATTGATTTAGGATTGGTATTTAGTTTCACCGATCGTTTTCAAAAAGTCGTGAGAGAAAAATGTTATCTTCTCTATCTTCCAAAGATTCCAGACATTGTTTTATCTGAAGAACATCAAGACTTTAAATGGATCGAATTAAATAAAGTAAAAGAAACAGATTATAAATATCCATCAAATTTTGAAGCTTTCAAAAAAAGTATCGATATGTTGGAGCGGTATAAACCATGATGATTCGCTCGCTGCTTTTTTGTTTACTGTTTTTAAAATTCAGCGCTACCAGCTGGGCCAGTGACAGTGATGATTCAGAGCCTGTTTTAAAACTTATCAAAGCTGGAGCAAAAATATATTCTCTCGATGAATCGGAGCAATTCCTTCTTGATGAAACTCGCTATTTTTATGTTACCTACGATGATCCCGAAAAACCGACTTTTGTAAATTTACACTCCAACGACAAAAAAATCATTTATAAAACTGCCTATAAAAACTTAAACGATGTTGATGATGTCATTAACATTGAACCAAAATTTGAAGCTAAAAATCTCTATAAAAAACAAACAAGATTTCAAAGTGATGATAAAACTTTTCATTTTAATTTTCTTCCAAGTATTAGCTATGAAAGTACTGACATTAGTGGATTGAGTGAACTCTATGGTTCAGAACTTAGCACGGCAAATGCAAATCGTTTTTCACTAAAAGCCGTTGTACCTTCTTCATTGGGAATCGATTTCGGCTTGGCCATGAATTATCAGACATTATATTGGGAAAATGAAAGTGAAGAAGTAAAACTGAACAGTGTAAACGCTGGCCCATATATTCAAATTCCTTTAAAAGAATGGTCGCATTTTAAACCGGTCATCACTCTAGGTGCAGAACTCTCACTTTCTTCCTCAGGTAAATCTGGAATCTACAGTGAGGACTTTTCTACGACTGTTTGGCATCTTGGTATTAGTGATACTTTTAATTCAAAGATTGGACCTTTTGTGGCCGAAGTATTTTACCGGCGGCAAGAACTGATTCTAGAAAAGACAACAAGACCTATCACTAATAATTCAAAAGAATTTAATTTATCGTCAATTGGTTTTTCATTTGGCTATCGATGGGACTACCAATTATGATAAAAAAATCTTTTGGAATCTTACTCACTTCGTTTTTGATCATTCAAAACTTACAAGCGGCAGAAGCTATCGTAATTAGCTTTCGTGCTCCTCTCTTGAGTGCAAGGACTGATGATAGCAAAACACTTCAAGTTTTGCGAAAAGGTGAAAAGATTTATCTCGCAGAGACAGATCTAAAAGATCCAAATTATCCAGAATATTTAGAGACTATTGATCGCAGTGGTAGAACTGCTTTTATCAAACGTGAGTACCTAAAAATTATCTGGAAAGATCAAAGAGAAAACACCACTGCCATTAACTATACCAACGCTAGTACCGGGCATGATTCCACTGATTTTAGACCTGAAGAGCCCATACCTTCAACCTATCCATTTGAGACGCGAGAATTTACTCGTTTAAATGTAAGTTTGGCCGTTGGAAGTAATCCTAAAGGTCCATATACCTATAGCGAAAATATCAGTGAGCAGAATTTTTCCTATGAAACTGGAGCTCGGTTTCTTTATCAAAGAAAAGCTGACTTCGATCAAGTTGATCGATTATATTTTGGTTTATTTGGCTCAGTCGCAAGTGTAACGAATAAAGTTGATTTCACCAGCGGTGGAACATCCAAAGAAAATCGTTCTCTTTTTCGTTTAGGACCAATTGTCAGTTTTGATTTTTATAAAACTCAAAAACATTTATTAAATTTAGGAACTGGGTTTAGCTGGAATCATCATCGTAGCACAATTACAGTCTCTCAAACAGGCTTAGGTGAAGAAGAAAGATTATTCACAGGCTTTTCTATTTCTCCCTTTATACAAAGCCAATTTGCCTTTAGAAATTTTTATCCAAATGCAGATTTCACACTAGGTAGCGAATTAAGTTTCTATCTCCCCCACACTCAAAATGCTGGAAGTGATCCCGAGTTTAATAAGTATTGGTCGAGTGAATCACCTAATGAATTTCAACAAACACTACGCCTGCAAGCTCAGTTTTATATGGGAATTAATTTCAAATACTAACCGCCCCACCCAAGCTTTTTACTCCAGTATTTTTTCTTAAAAAGTGTCTATTTTTTCAACAACTTACACCGTAAAAAATGTCTAAAGTTTTTTCAAAACTGTTCGAAAAGATAAATACAAAACAAAGGAATTGTTTTGAACACACTCAGGAGGAATTCATGAAAGCAGCAACAACAAATACAATGACAAACGAAGTACTTTTCCAAAAATTAGGAAACACTTGGTACGTATTTACTGAAATCAACTCTGAAATGGTTTACTCTGCTCTTCCAACTGGTATGGACCCAAGAACAACAAAACTAGAATTATATGATGTGATCGAAGAACACATGAAAAAAGTTGCAAAATTCTCTAAGAGAAATTCTGAAGTAAGCGCTGCTTAATTCCTGGAAGTAACAAATGGGTTGGCCAAAGAAAAAAATTGAAGAAAAACCTCTTCCTAAACCTGAAAAAAAGCCAGCACCAATTGTTGATGCGCAAAACTCTTTTATTGAAAAAGCTGAAATTGATCGATTGAAAAAAATCTTATCAGAAAAAATAAAAGATCCAAAAATGGCAAAAAAAGCTGCAATGATAATCGCTGAAATGTTAAATAAGAAGGGTCCCTAGGGACCCTTTTCTAATTAGGATCCTTTTTGAAGGCTAAGTTCCTCTACTAAGTTTGTTAAATTTTGAGAAAGTGTATTCAACTCTTGAGAGACATTCACTGATGTTTTAATTGAATCTCTATTTTTAATGTTAAGATTTTCTAGATTTTGAATGGTCTTACTTATTTCAGTAATACCCATTGACTGCTCTTTTGAAGCGTCCGAAATTTCATAAATCTTTGTATTAACCGTATTAACGATTTCAGCTAACTCCTCTAAGCTATTTCCACAATTTTGTGCCTTTTCACTACCCTCATTTATGCTTTTTTGGGCACTATGAACTAGTTCATTTATCTTTTTTTCTGTTTCTGAAGCAATCGTTTCGACTTTCTGTACGCTGGTATTAATAAGTTCAGAAATAACGATAGCAACTTCGTTTGAAATACAATTTCATTAATTATTTGAGCTTTAGATTCAATTTGTTTTATAACACCTACAATTTGTTCAAGTTCGTCATTGTTTAATTTAATTTGAGAAAGAACATCTGAATTACTTTTTTTAATATTGTCTATTGAATGAAGCATCTCACCAACCGCGCGCTTTCCAACTTCGGCGCTCTGCTTTCCTTTTTCAGAAATATTTTTTGATATTTCAGCGTTATCAGCTGTCTGTACAGCCATTTGACTAATCTCATGCATTGTTTGGGCCGTTTCTGTTACAGCTACACCTTGAGATTCTGAACTATTAAATAGCTCCTGATTATTCGTATTCAACTTAGATATCATTACGTTCATTGTTCTAGATAGAGTTTCTATGTTACCAAGCACTACACCTTGTTTCACAATAAATGTTTTAAATTTTTGAGCTATCCACATACAAGGAATCGTTTCAAGTACAACAAATACGGCATGTACAACGACAATAAGAAAGGAAGCCTGATAATTAAATAAACTCTGAGGTAAGAAAAAATAAAAACCAATATGATGAACAGCTGCAGTTGCCGCCGCCGCTAAAATCACCCAAGGATTTGCAAAAATGATTAAACAAGCTAAAGAAACAAAAATGTGAAAATGAGACTCAATCATTCCTTTAGACAAGTGTATTAAAAGACCACTCATTGAAATAAAGCCAACGCCATAAGAAATCGCAGTGAGACGATGATTTTGAGAAAACAATGTAAAGACAGTTGGTAAAGACGCAATTAATGTTGCCATAATAAGTGCAGTAAATATTCCTGTATTAAAAAAAGATGAAACAATGGCCATAATTGGAATATGTGCAAGCATCGCCCAAAGCATAATTTTATTAATTGACTTCAAATAGGAAGACTCTGCCTCATACATTAAATGCTCTCTCGTGTTTTCAGACATTATTTCCCCCTAAGTACTACTACTTGTATTTTAAATGAAATGGATCTATTAATTTTCTCTCGGCTCTTCCTGTGACACATCCAAAAATTGGACGCTCGATAGAATTTTCTTTTTTTAACTTTAATGATTCGGAAATAATTTTTTCATCTTCAATTTCACGTGAAGATGGTGAGCGTATTGAGCTATATCCACCGGCATACAAAATTTTATCATCATTAATGATAATTAATTGAGGAACGGCCTTTACATCATATTTTTTTGCAAAATAATCCATATCATTAGTTTCAATATGATATTTTTTAGCCTTGAGCTTAGCTTCCCAATCTAAATTTTTTCCCATAATAAAAACTTTTTCATTCTCACTTTCACGCGGTTCTCTAGAAATTAATTTTTGAAATACTGA
>JAKLJM010000215.1 GCA_023151145.1 Bacteriovoracaceae bacterium
TAGACAAATGGCAAAACTCTTCGCGTGAATAATTTTGAAACTCGGCCAAAACCTCTATTCCTTTTGAGTAACGAACATTATTTTCATAACGAGCACAAAGATCAGCCGCGTACATTGAGTGCATACTTCCAAAACATAAAACTGCGATTAATTTTTTCATAACAATCTCCTCAAAATCATTTTTTGGTAAAATATTTAATTAAGTTTGATTCGTCAAACTATTAATTGACATGGCCAATTTTAAAATGTTACTTCATACGAAATCAAATGGCTGAGGAATAAAAATGAATAGAAACTTAAACATTACAGTGGCTTATATTAATACTTTTTTATTTAGCTGCGTACAAATGATCTTATATGTGACCATCCCCTTTATATCTGAGGTCTCTGGAATATCCATTGCTCATATCGCTGGTTCTATAAGTTTGGGGTCACTTTGTTTTGCGTTTACAGGGCCATTCTGGGCCAGTTTAAGTGATAAATGGGGAAGAAAAAAAGTCTTAGGGATAGGAATGCTCGGTCTTGGAACTTCGTTTTTATTGCTCTCTTCTATTTTTGCTCTCAATCCGCTTTTAGCGCTCAAAACAAAAATTGCGCTTATTTATATCAGTCGATTTGCTTATGGACTTCTGGCATCGGCCATCGTTCCCGTCTCACAAGCGTGGCAATTAGATCTATCTCCGAACGCGGAAAGAATAAAGATTTTAACAAGAAACTCAATGTGTTTAAATCTAGGAAGATTATGTGGGCCCATCATTGTTTTAATAAAAGGCGTAAACTTTGATCATCTTATATACGTCGCAACTTTCATTATAGTCACATTGGCCATCATTGAAATTTTTAGCACCAAAGAAATAACAACATTATCAAAAATCAAAATAGGCTCTCACAAAATTAGTTTTGCTTTTTATAGAGGGTTGATTAAACAATCTATTTTACCAATTTTTCTAGCACTCATCTTTACCAGCTTCATCGGTATATTACATTCAACATTAGGCCACCATTTAAAAAATGTTTTTAATATTCGTGGAGAGACTGCGACTTTATTTATGGCAAAAATTGTCATCGCCATAAGTATCATTGGTTTTTGTTCACAATACGTGGGTCAAAGACTGCCAAAATCTCAATGGAAATGGATTTTAAATATTGGTGCCACAACTTTAATGATTGGGGCATTTCTTTTAAACAGCGCCGATACATTTAATAAAATATGGGTAGCGATTTCCATCTTAGGCATTGGATTAGCACTTGTACCTCCAGTTTATCTTTCATTAATTAGTAAAAAAAATAGCACTGATAATATCTATGGCAAACAAGTAGGACTTGCCAGTGTAGCCCATTCTTTAGGTTACGCCCTCGGTGCGGGAATTATGGCCCTTTGTTTGAAATTTCATTTAATCACAATCACGTTTGCCATCGTTTTGGTCAGTATTTTTACCCTTTTAATCACTTTAAAAATTTCATTAACCAAAGAAATTTATTAATAAAAAGAGAATAAGATGAGCCACACAGCAACACATGACTTATACGAATACGCACGATTAAGTAATCAGCAAAGTTTTTTACAATCATTATTTATACATTTAAAAGAAAATATTGATTATGAAATTCTTAACAACAAAACAACAGCGAATAATTACCTGTCAGAAAGACTGAATTCTGTTTATAAAAATTGCGATAAAATCATTTACTTGAATAGTGAGTTTTATATAGGAATTACCAACTGGTCGCTTACCCACCAGCATGACTTCCATCAAATATTTCTGGTAAAAAATCAGTACAACCATTTAGAAGAAATAGATTTTTTTCAACTTATTCCTAAAATTCTTAAGCAATGGAATCATCAATCAGATAAAAATTTAATATTTCTCTCACGTGTACAAAAAAGTATCGAAGAAAGTCATTCCATCTTAAAAGACAAGTGGCCTGAATTTCAAAAACTCTTTAACAAGATAGAAATACCGTTCGAAACAAGTGAGGGCCTTTTACCATTTGGTCATTATGCTCATCCCTATCCAAAGCTTCAGGAAAAAATAGATCCAAACATTGACTACAATTTCCAATGTCCGGTTGAAGTTCTATGGTGCTTAGTAGACAAATCCATATTGGTGATGGAACAAACAATTTCAAAGAATCAATCATCTCTCATTAAAGAACTTGAAACCCTATTTTTAAGTGAAAATCCAAATAACAACTTTATCATAGCGAATAACTTCATCCCCTTCCCTATTCATACTTATCAATGGGAAATCTTAAAAAACGATAAAAACAATGATGTTTTAAATAACCACTTAATAGATAAAAAAATCATCATCTCTCATCGATCAACTTGGTATCCCACTACATCGACTCGGGCTGTATATAAACCAACAACCAAATGGATGCTAAAGTTTTCACTCTCTTTAAGAATAACGAATTCAACTCGGGTCTTGCAACCAGAAGAAGTTAGACGTGGAATGCAATTAAGTGACGTTTTACAAACACAAAAGGGACAGGAGTTAAAAAAACAATTACAGGATAACAACTTTAAAATTATTGAAGAACCAATGTTCATGGCTTTGAAAAATAACAAAGATGAATTAATCAAAGAATCAATAGTCGTTTTTAGAGAAAATCCATTTGTAGCTAAAGATACCGCGCAGTTTTCACTTGCTACCCTCAACCAAATTCACCCGATAACCCAAAAATCACTTTTATCGTCATACCTCCATAATCTAAATACTCCAGTTGAACTTTGGTTTGAAAGTTATCTGTTAAAAGTGCTAAAACCAATCATCATTTTGCAGGCAAAATTTGGAATCTACCTAGGAGCTCATCAACAAAACATCATCATCACTCTTGAAAATGATGGAATGATTACGGGGGCCTATTATCGCGATTGCCAAGGCACTGGATACAATGAAAACGTCTACCAAGAATATGCACTAACTGACAGAGCTTCAACAAACAGTTTGAAAAACGTGATAAGAGAAGATTTTGCGAACAACTTAATAACTTATTATTTTTTCGTCAATGCTAGTTTAGGAACAATCAAATCACTTTCAAAAGGAAATCAAAAACAAGAAGCTCAACTCATCAAGAGAACGTCTTTTTTTCTTCAAAACTTAAGAGAAGAATTTGTTCAAATAAAATCTCAAACTGAACCTAAAGTTGACCTAAGTTTAATTGACAAAATCTTAAACGCCGAAGAGCTATCAATTAAAAACAATTTTATCTGCTGTCTTTTAAACATTAACGAAAATACCATCGAAAATCCTCTCAGCATCTATCAAGAAATAAAAAATCCTTTTAAAACAAATATAGATACCATTATATCTGAAAAAATATGCTTACCACGTTTCAATGCTTCACTACAGGAAGTTCATTGGAATCAATTCCAAATATGGACGGATTCTCGTAAAAAATATCACTACGTCACCGATGTTAACCTACAAAAAACTTTCTGTTTTCTTGATCTTGAAGATTTCGAGAGCTTTGACTTAATATGTATTCAAGAAGCGTTATTCAATATTTCACCATCCATAAAATCCATTGTCTTATTTTCTAAAAAAACTTTTAA
This sequence comes from Bacteriovoracaceae bacterium, assembly GCA_023151145.1. Lineage (GTDB taxonomy): Bacteria > Bdellovibrionota > Bacteriovoracia > Bacteriovoracales > Bacteriovoracaceae > Bacteriovorax. Next base: position 3,560 of record JAKLJM010000215.1, read on the forward strand.
GAAAAAAACAATTACTCGAAATGTTTTTTTTCAAACAGAAGGACTATGGGAAAACGACCTCTCAAAAACACTACCTTCTAAATACGTTACAAACGAAAAAGATATCCGACCGAAACGACCGGAATATACCGCTGGTACTCTTTTATATAGACGTTATGTTCACCAATTAAAGACATTTTTAAGTATACGAGTCGTAGATGTAAAAAAAGATCTAGATATATTCTTTCAATGGCATCACCAACCACGGGTGGCAAATTTCTGGGAACTCAATCGACCAAAAAATGAACTTCAAGACTATTTAGAAAATGCCTTGAATGATCCTCATCAAGTACCAGTCATCGTAGAATTTGATGGAGAAGCTGTTGGCTACTTTGAAATCTATTGGACATTCGAAGATCGTTTGGCCCCTTTCTATGACGCCAGTATCTTTGACCGCGGAATCCATCTTTTAATTGGAAATACTAAGTATTTAGGCAAAGAAAACACCGATGCCATTTTGAAAAGTGTTTGCCATTATATTTTTTTGGCGGACCCCAGAACTGAAAGAATTATGGGAGAACCTAGAATTGATAACGATAAAATTTTAAAATATCTACTTTTATTTGATGCTTGGAAAAAAATTAAAGAATTTGATTTTCCTCATAAAAGAGCAGCATTAGTCGAATGCTCACGAGAAAGATTTTTTCAGGGAGAATATCTCTAATGACTCCCTATCAAAAAGCTAATCTCAATTTAATTGCAAAATCAATAAGTGAACTTCACTTTGAAGAAATTCTTAAAGTGCAAGAACATTTTTTCATTGAAGCGAAAACTCATCAATTCTCTTTGCATCTTCAAAGTGGCGTTCGCTATGAATTTCAGGCGAAAAAAACAATTTGGGACACTTTGAAGATTTATCCAACCTCTTTGAAAAGGTTTCCGTTATTAAACGACGCTAAATTTGACACTAAACTCTTTGCTGCCCAATTTTTTCTAGATGCTCAAAAAGAAATGGCGATTACTGATATCACGTTGGCGCATTTTCTAGAAGAAATGCACAACACTCTTTATTCTGAAGAAAAAATCATCCGTAAGATAGCTAACTTATCCATCAGTAACTTTCACACCCAAAACATTGATGATTTGCAATTTTATTTATCAGGACATCCAAAAATACTATTAAACAAAGGACGATTGGGCTTTGGAGCGAGTGCTCTTAAGCATTTTTCTCCGGAAGAAGAACAATCGATACAATTTTTTTGGTTATTGATCCATCGTGACTTGTTTTTGAAATCTCACACAACTGATGAGTTAAAGATTGAAGAAAATTATTTTTATAATA
>JAKLJM010000216.1 GCA_023151145.1 Bacteriovoracaceae bacterium
TCAAAGATCTCAATCTTCACGCCAAGGTCTTATTTGAAGAAAAAAAAGTTGATACCACTGGGCTTGGCCTTTTTGATGAAGAGATGAGCGAAGAGGAAATTGAAGAAGAAAAAAAAGAAGCTAGAGAGTTTTTTCGCGATCTCTCAAACAAAATGCCAAGTGATAAGTATTTTTTATCCAAAGATAAAATGTATGCCATGATCTTAATCAAACCAGACTTTACTTCAACAGACTTAGAAAAAAGTGAAAACCTCTTTAATGATTTAACTCAAAAACTCAATCAAAAACTTGGCCCCAATGTTCCTTATCAATTTTCTGGGCGCTATGTAGAAAAGATTCAAGACAAAGATCAATTTGATCGCGATATTGCAAAAACCTCCATCATATCAACCGTAGCCTTGGCCATCGTACTTTTTTTAGGGCTAGGAAGTATGCGGGCAGGTCTCTTCACTTTAGTGGGCGTATTTATGGCGATGGGAATGACCGTAGGCCTTGCCGCCACAGTGGTGGGAAGAATCAATATTCTCACTGGATTTTTACTCGCCATTCTCTCAGGTCTTGGATCGGAGTATGGGATTCACTATGTAAGAAAATTCATGCGAGAACTCCATGGCGGAAAAACTCGCGAAGAAGCAACCGAAGTCACCTATATCAGTATGTCGCGATCGCTTTTATCAGCGGCGCTCACTTCTGCAGCGGCCTTTTTTATTTTGGGATTTTCTGACTTTAAAGGTTTTTCAGAATTAGGTCTTATCGCAGGGCTTGGTATAGTTTCAATTTATTTTACTTTTGTTTGTCTATTTCCTCTTGGAGCGAAATTTATTCCTTTAAAATCAGAGAGAAACTTAAAAACAAAATTTGCAAAAATTCTCTATAGTTTTCCCTTTAAAACAAAATATTTTTATTACTATGCCCTTTTATTACCACTTATTATCTACGGGTTATTTCAAGCTCGTTTTGAATTTAACTTTGAAAAAATGCATAATTTTTCTAAAAAAACTCAAGACACCATAAATCTTACTGACGAACTCTACGGTAAAGCCATAACTCCATCGGCCATCCTTACCCGTGACAAAGAACAAGTTCAGCAACTAGAAGCATGGCTTAAGAACAGTGAACATAAAGAAGTTATCGATCAAGTGGTATCCTATTACACTATTGTTCCGGAAGACATGAAATCGCGTGCCAAAAAAATTGAATCCATAAAAAAAGATTTTGACAAAGTATCACCAAAAAAATTCCAAGAGGAAACTTCATTAAAATATGGTGATGTACAAAAATGGCTCAATAGCACTCTTTACGGAGAAGAAGTTATTCCATTGTCACTGAAAGAAAACTTTGGTCCAGAAAAAAATATCCTCTTAGTTTTTCCAAAGGAAAGACAGGGAACATATGACGCCATCTCTAGATATGCCGGAACACTCAATCATGCAAAAAAAGTATTTCCCGGAATGGAAGTGGGTTCTGATACGTTAGTGTTTTCCGCCATTTTAAATCATATTATTAACGATGGTAAAATTGTCTTAATCATGTTTTTAGTTGGTGCTTTTTTTGTCTTTTGGCCTGATTTTAAAAGCATAAAGATAGCCATGATTCTAGAGTCACAACTAATTTTAGGTTCAATCATTTTAATTTCTCTCATGGGCTTAGTTGACGAACCATTTACCATTTTAAATGTGGCCATTATTCCTGCAGTGCTAGCAGCGGGTATTGATATGGGCGTCCATCAAATCCATGATGAAAAAGAACATGGTGAAATAAAATTTCACGAAACAAAAAAAAGAGGCCCCGCTCTCTTAGCCGCTAGAAGAATAGCTGGCCCCATTCACCTTGGAATGCTTTGTTCTATCTGTGGGTTTGGAGCGTTGCTATTTTCTGAAGCAAAAATGCTTCAAGGAATTGGCTGGATATCAATATTTGGCCAAATTTCTATGTATCTAGTTTGTATGATTATTTTTCCAACATTAAAAGATTATTTTTATAAATTAAAAAGTGAGAAGCAATAATGAATACTGAACAAAACAATCTGTATTTTGAATTTTCTTCAGTTGCTAAAAATGAACTAGCGGCTTATTTAAAAACATTAGACATTGAAAGCATAAAAGATCCAAACGTTTTTTTACCAATTGATGAATCAAAAATTCCTCATTTTAAAAAGGACGTAGAAAGAATACGTCAAATTGTCGAAGGACCACAAAAATTCTTAATAACAAAAAAAGTTGAAGCTTTAAGTTTATTAGAAGCAAGATACACCACATGGGCCTTAGCGACCATGCTTGGTCAACCTATAGTGCAAAACGATTTAGGTCACCAAGTCATTAGTATCTATGATCGCGATCGTTCAAACACCATGGCCAAAGGCGCACGCTATCACCAAACCCGTGAGGGTGGAACCATTCACACTGATAACGTGAATACTCCAGAAGTATGGGAGTATCTGCTTTTTGGTTGTGTGGCCGAAGGACATGTGGGTGGAGAAAATATTCTGGTTAATGGTTTAGAACTCTATAATGAACTTAAAACAAAATACCCTGATGTATTAAAAATTTTAGAAACTCAATTTACTTGGGAATGTCGAGGGGTCAATGACTCTACTTATCTCTCTCCCATTATTACTTACACAAAAACAGGAGAGCCTATTTTTAGACACCTTAGACCTTATATGGAATCCGCCCATAACAAAACCAACAATCCATTATCAGTAGAACAAATCTACGCGCTTGATTGCTTAGATGCTCTTTGTGAATCTGCCGAATTTCAAACGCGAGTAAAAGTAAAATCTGGTGAAGTTTTTGTTTCACTCGATTATCAATCACTACATGGGAGATCATGTTTTTCAGATGCCTTAGATACCATCAATATTGTTGATTATTTAAATGGTAAAAAAGGCAAACTTAAACGAACACTAGATCGACTATGGATTAGAAAAAATCCCATTAATCAATAATAAAGAAGGAAAGACAATGACTAATAATACTACTGCCTTATTTCTCGCTGCTGGTTATGGATCACGCATTGCTGATGTGACAAACCAACCTAAATGTTTACTTGAAATAAATGGCAAAGCCTTAATCGATCATCATCTTGAAAAAATCGAAACCTGTGGGATAAAATCAATTCATATTGTTACAGGTTATGAAAAAGAAAAAATCATAAATCATCTTGAAGGAAAATATCCCAATCTTACAATCACTTTTTCAGTGAACGAAGAATTTAGAAGACTTGGCAACACCTATTCGATGATGATTGGATTGAAAAACATTTCATCTGACGTAATGATATTCGATGCTGATCTAATGTATGACACGATGATCTTAAAAAACTTTGTTGACTCAAAAAATTCAAACGCCTTTTTAGTTGGCCCAGCAGAAATCACCGACATTGAATGCGCAAAAACCATGGTAGATACTAAAAACTTTGTTCGTTTACTTGTCGATAAACGTGCCGTCAGCGCAGAAGAGCAACAAAAATACAAATTCATAGGTGAAGCCATTGGGATCATGAAATTTAGTCATGAATCACGTCTTGAAATTATTAAAGCCTGTGAAGAATTTTTTAAAAAAGAAGAAAATCTTATCAAAAACTGGGAACATTTATTTAGTCTTTATCTCTTAAATCACGATGTTGCCGTTCATTTTGAACATTCAGATAAATGGATTGAAATCGATAACCGTGAAGACTATAACCGTGCCCTTGAAATTTTTAGACAAAACTAGGTGCTTATGAAAAATTGGTTCAAAGAATATCTCCTATCGTTAAAAAGACCTGAAGCTGAAGAGTTTATAGATATATATTTTTTTAGACCTATTGCTTTTCTTATTGTTAAAGTTCTTTATCGATTTCCGATAACTCCGAATCAATATTCTCTCATGGCCTTTATTTCCGGTATCCTCTCGGCTTATTATTTTCTTTTACCAGACGACGGCTCGACTCGAATTATTGGTGCATGGTTTTTCTTTTTATTTGCCGTTTTAGATTGTTGCGATGGTATGCAAGCTCGCATGAAAAAAAATGGTAGTCCCATGGGAAGAATTATTGATGGCCTAGTAGACTGGTCGGTGAATGCAGCTGTTTATTTAGCACTATTTGCCTCTGAATACCAAAATGGTCTAAAAAGTTATGCTTGGCTCTTTCTCTTTTCAGGTGTCATGAAAGCCATGAACTCAGGTCTCTATGACAATATCTTAATGGAATATTTAAATCACGCAGAAGGAAAAGGTAATTTTCTAGAAAATGAATACTCTACTTTTAAAAAAGATCTAGCTGATAACAATAATTCACCATTTCAAAAATTTGGAAAAAAGGCTTATCTCTTTTTGTTAGGTATGCAGATTAAGTCACAAAAAAAATCTGATAAAATTTTAAATTCACAAAAATATTGTGAAAAAAATCTAGTTCTATTAAAGATGTGGGGCCTAATTGGTCCCTCGATGCACATCATTGTTTTTTTCGTCTCATTTTTAATGGGTAAAGTAGAAATCCTCTTTCTCTATTCAACTGTAATGGGATTTGGATGGATGCTCATTATGCAAACCATTCAAAAAAGTATTAATCAAAAATTAGCTTACGAAGCTTAAACATAAGGAATACATATGACTAAAATAAAAAAAACAACCCAGTTTCGCCAATTGCTTCAATCAAATGAATTAGAATTCATTATGGAAGCCCACAACGGTCTGTCGGCAAAAATCGCAGAAGAAGCTGGTTTTAAGGGTATTTGGGCATCAGGACTATCTATTTCTTCAGCTCTTGGTGTTCGTGATAACAACGAAGCAAGCTGGACTCAAGTTCTTGATGTGGTTGAATACATGGCCGATGCGACAACTGTGCCTATCCTTTTAGATGGTGATACAGGATATGGAAATTTTAATA
>JAKLJM010000217.1 GCA_023151145.1 Bacteriovoracaceae bacterium
CCTGATTTTCTTGGCATTTGTTTTAATTAAGGATGATGTCTTTTATGCAAGATGAAGCTAAACAGGGTGGGCTCTATGCTGCCATGGCTTTTTTTACTTGGGGCCTAGTGCCTATCTATTGGAAAAACTTACAAGAAATTGGTTTTCAAGAAGTGCTCTCCCATCGAATATTATGGGCGGCTGTTTGTATGTGGCTACTTGTTTGGTGGAAAAAAGAGATCAAAGAATTTTTATTACTTTTTAAATCCAAAAAAATATTTTTTACCTTAATACTCACGACTCTTTTGATTATGTTTAATTGGAATCTTTATATCTGGGCCGTTTCAAAAGGGCATATCGTAGAAGGGAGTTTGGGATATTTTTTAAATCCCTTACTAAATGTACTCATTGGTGTTTTTATTTTAAAGGAACGTTTAAAATTTCTCCATTGGTTTGCGGTCACCATGGCCTTTATCGCTATCAGTATTCTCTTTTATCAACACGTCGGAAAGCCCTGGATCTCCATTGGATTGGCGGGAAGTTTTGCGTTGTATGGGCTCTTAAGAAAAGTGGTTCCAGTTAAAGCTCACTTGGGACAATTATTTGAAACAACTCTCTTAGTTCCAATCGTCATCGTTCATTTTAGTTTTTTATGGTCTCAAGATAATTTTCATTTTTTGACAACATCTTGGACGACAAAAATGTTACTTATGTGTGGCGGAGTTATTACCGTTTTACCTCTGATATGGTTTTCCAAAGCGATCCAAATATTGCCATTATCAATCATTGGTCTTTTTCAATATATTGCTCCAACATTACAATTATTAGTTGGAGTTTTTATTTATCATGAAGAATTTGGCCCAACTCATTTGTTAAGTTTTGGTCTAATTTGGTTTGGTCTTTTTGTTTATACCGCTGATCAACTCTGGAAATCGAGAAAGGGAATATGGAAAAAAGTCAGAAATTAGAAATTCATTTACGTCATCGACTTAAACATACCATTGAAGTTTTTATAGACGATCAAACTCAAATTCTGCCTTCACTCTCAAAGTCTAGTGATGTGAGAGGTGAGTGGGTAGATATTTTCGAAATACCAGCATTTAAAAATTCTTCTGATGCCAAAAAACTTTGTCTTTCATTGGCCGAATATTTTGATTTTATGCCTGGGCATAATCCCAAAAAATCATTACATCAATTACCAGGACTCATTTGGAAAAGAGCTGACTGTCATCCCGAAGCGATGACTTTTTTTGGGGGAAGTTTTTATCCATGGCACTTAGGACATGATGCCTGTATAAAAAATCATCCACGACCTCACGAAGTATTGGTGCTGCCAGATAATAATCCCTGGAAAGATCAAACCCGTGAGAGCTGTGTTTGGAAATTTTTTAGAGAGCTTTGTTTGATGTACAAAAATGAACTCTATTCATTTTATCCTGGTTTTTTAGGAAAAGATGAAAAAAATCCAACAAGTATTTGGTTGTCAAAGACATTGGTGAATCATCGCTCTTTATTAGTGGGAGATGACACTTTTAATGGTCTTACTCTTTGGCATGAGCCAGAGGTCCTACTCGCTAATCTAGAACGAATCTATGTGGTGCCGAGAAAATTTTCAGATTCAGATTTTACTGAAGCACGAAGAAAAATTCAAACCCTACGCTCAGATGTGATCATTGAGCGTTTAGGCCATCACCAATTTGAAGATCTTTCATCAACTGAATTACGAAAAAATTAAAAAACTGGCTTAATGGCTTGGGCTTTAATTTTTTTTATGGGTAGATTTTTAAAATGCAAATTTAAAGGATACTCTTGTTTTTCAGTGAGTGGCTTTTTGATATTAAAAATCATGATGTGTTTTCCACCATGCTTTAAATCAACCTTTGATTTTGCCGCAATGATTATACTTTGAAGTGGGCGCATTTGCATGCGTCCTGCTTCCATCACCATGTCGTGTAGTTCAAACGTCTCAGCAAAATCACCACTTACTTTTTCTAAAACTATTTCTTTATCAGTTTTATTTTCTAACGTAAGAAATGCTGCCGTCGTCGTTCCTGGCAAGAGACGAATGCTAGCATTTGAAACGTCAATTTCATTAGCAATCGTTGATTGAACAAAAAGAGTTAGCAGGAGGAAATATTTCATAAAGTCCCTATGGTTTTTTAAATTCATCTTTTAAGTAGGCTACAATTTCTGCTGAAGTCGCACCATGATTTATATTAGTAATTAATTCACCAGTCTTAGAAAGGAGAAGTAAACCAGTTGAATGATCAATGGTGTATCCCATTTTTGATTCCTTTAATGGAACCTTCTCAAAAAAGATACCAATGGCTTTCGTTACTTCCTTTACGGTTTTTAGATCTGCACTAAAAGGGATGATGTTGGAATGAAAATTACTTAGATAATTTTTTAAGTTTTCAAGCTTATCTCTCTCGGGATCAAGATCGATAAATAACATGACTACTTTATTTTGTTCTTCAATCGATAATTTCTTAAAGGCACTGGTAACGGTTTGTAGAGTCGTTGGACAAACATCTGGACAAGAAAGAAAACCGAAATAAATAAGGACGGTTTTTCCTTGAAAGTCCGCAATGGATTTTTTTCCCAGACTTGTTTCAAATTGAACTTGATAAGGATTATAGGATCTTTTTTCTTCACCTTTTTGGTAAGAATAATAAAGAGCAAAGGCCAGAAAAGTTGCAAAGAGTACATTGAGAAATAAGGTTTTAGTTTTCATATGTTCACTATCGTTATAAGTGATATTTTGGACAAAAAAAAAGGAACCCGAAGGTTCCTTTTCATTTTTAATTATTTAACTTTCCAGTAGTACTCTGTTACCAACTGTCCTTCGTATTCGAAAGGAATGTCAGATGGAAGTGGAAGGTCGATAACTTTAGCAGTTTTTCCTTCTACTGTGTAACAAGCTGGGATTGATGGAAGTCTTGGAGTCGCTTGAGCTTGCATGAAGTTAAGTGACTTGAAGCCTCTTTCTGTAAGTGTAAGAACATCACCTTTCTTAATTAAAAGACCTGCAACGTTGATTTTCTTTCCGTTAACAAGAACGTGTCCATGAGAAACCATTTGGTTTGCTGCAAGCATTGACGGAGCCCAGTTAAGTCTGAAGATAACGTTAGCTAATCTTCTTTCAAGAGTGATTAAAAGTGTATCCATCCACGCACGTGACTTGTCTTTTTTCGCTTTTTTAACGTAGTTAACAAGTTGTGATTCTCTTAATCCGTAGTGGTAACGTAACTTTTGCTTTTCTTTCATACGAACAGCAAAGTCAGAGATTTTTTTTCTTTTGTTACCGTGTTGTCCCGGACCATATGGTCTTCTTTCAAGGGCACCAGCTTTACCAAGTCCTGGAATTTCAATTCCTAAGCTTCTTTGTACAGCGAAACGGCTTTTACCTGTAGTACTTCTAGACATTTAAATATCCCCACATAAATAGCGTTAACATGTTTATTAATACAATCTAAAATTGTCGTTTTTAAATAGACGAGGGATAGAGATACCTGTCTGGGGAGCTTATGTCAATTTTTAAATGACATATTCTTTCTTTATCTCGGAAAGATAAAGATTTAGAAGCTCAAGAGTTCGCGCACCTGGAAGCCCATTTCCGATTTTTTTTCCATCGATTTCGACCACTGGAACAAGAAAGCGAGTAGAGCTGGTGATGAAAGCTTCTCGGGCCTTTAAAAGATCATCTAAAGAATAACGCCCCTCGCTGTAAGGAATATTGTTTAACTGGAAAAGTTTAATAAGTGATTGGCGGGTAATTCCGTCCAAGAGGCCCTCGGATAAACTTGGAGTATGGATGACTCCTTGTTGATCGATAAACCAAATATTGCTGGTTGTTCCTTCCAAGAGATTACCGTTTAAGTTAAGAAAAAGAGCGTCATCTAAACCTTCTGCCTTGGCTTTTTCTAGGGCCAGCATATTTTCAATATATGAGCCGGCCTTGGTTTGACTTCCCACTTTTTGAAAAGGAAGCCGATAACTCATCACTCGCCATCCTTTAGTTAACCACTCTTTAGGGTTAGGGGCTAATGTTTTTGCATAAATGATCAGATTATTTCTGCTGTTAACAAGTGTCCTACTTAAGCCCAACTCTTTGTTGGTTCCCCGGCTAAGCTGAATGCGCAAAGTGATATTTGAACTAGGGTGCTGGTCGATCATCTTTTGCACTTCTGCTGTCAGTTCTTCAGCGGAGTAATTAACATCAATTTCCATTTTTTTGGCCGACTCAAATAAACGGCTCAAATGAAAGGACCAATGAAAAGGCTTTTTTTGAAAAGTTCTGGTTGCTTCATAGACAGAATCTCCATAGAGAAAACCTCGATCCATGGCGGGAATAAGCGCCTCATCAGCGTTAGTGATTAAGCCATTCACACTTATGAGAAATACTGACTTTTCCATTGTTCGTCCTTAGTTGTTAGGAAAGATATTACGAAATAGTGAAAATCTTGAAAATCAGAAACTTTCGGCTTTTTTAAGATTGACGTTCATCCCTTGGTGCTATGTATAATGTAAGGGATGAAGAACTTTAACTACTTACTTTCCATTTTTTGTATAGGTTTTGTTTTTAGTGCTCAAAGCACTTTTGCAGAACTGGTTACAGTGCCTGAACAAACCCAAGACTACATCGAAGATGCAGTCCAGGTTTCAAGTGCAGCTGGAGCTATTAGTTATAATGCTTTTTCAGAAGTTCCATCCGGCGGAGACGGCACCACGGAAGCTCAGCCCTTTTCAACTTACCTCGCTTATAGAAATGCTACTCGAGACGTGACAACTACTGTGGCCAAACATTTCGTTAAAGGAAATGGGACAGCTAATCCATTGACGATGAATGATACAGTCACTCAGGCTC
>JAKLJM010000218.1 GCA_023151145.1 Bacteriovoracaceae bacterium
TGTTAAAAACGAAGCACACCGCGAGTTAGAAAAAGCTCATCATGATTTGACGACAATTTTTAATTATTTGAATTCAACTAAGAAGAAAAATCTCGGCCCCGAAGCCCTTCTTCCTCTCCAGACCGTCATTAGTTTTATCGCATTAAGATCTGTTTAATTTTTATATTTTTTTAGGAAACTTTAAAACAAAAGTTGTGTGACTTGATTGATTATCATAGTGAACTGAGCCGCGATGTTTCGCCATAATTCCTTTGATAATTGATAGACCAAGCCCAGTGCCTTTGCCGATTTCTTTTGTGGTAAAAAAAGGCGTCATAAGCTTTTGTTGTATTTCTAGTGGAATACCTTTTCCTGCGTCTTGGAAATAAACAAATGTCATATTGGCATTTTGATCAGACCAAATTTTGATCCATCTTTCATTAGCGGGTAAGGTTTCTATGGCATCATGAGAATTTTGAAGAAGATTAATAAAGACCTGTACGATTTGAGTCTTTAGACAAAAAATCTTTAAAAGAGGATCGATGTGACAATCAATTTTCACTTCAGCATCCTTTAGTTTGTTTGACATATGTTCAATAGATTGTTGTACCAATTCATTGAGGTTTTTTTCTTCTAACGGAAGATCGGTTTTTTCTGTAGAAAATTGGTCGAGACCTCGAATGATTTCAAGAATACGATCCGCTGTTGAATCGATTTTTTTAACTGCCTTTAGTGCCCTTTCGTGATCGATTTCTTTTTGTCCCATTTTGTCTAGGGTTGATAAGCTTAATTGAATAATTTGTAATGGATTATTTATTTCGTGAGCAATTCCTGAGGCCATTTCTCCCAGTGAAGCCATCTTTTCAGTGTAGACAGCTTTTGTGTTAGCTTCATCGGCGTGCTTTAGGGCAGAATTTAATTGCATAGTTCTTTTAGAAACTCTCTCTTCTAAAATATTTTGATAATTAGTAATGAGATCTTCTTTCTTTTTAATTTCATCAATAAGTTGGTTATAACTCGTACTCATTTCACCAAGTTCATCTTTTCTTTTAATATCTAATGGATGAATAAAATTATTTTTCATACTAGAATGAATTGATTGCACCAGCTTTTGAATGGGGTTAATCACTTCTTTATTTAGCGTACGATAAATAATAATAATTTCAATAAAAAGAGAGAGAATGGAAATGATGATTGAGAATCTTAGGTGTCCAAAAATAGAATTGGCATAGTGTTCGGTGTTTTGTTCAGTGATAATAAACCACGGGGTGCTAGGGATTTTTGCCACACCAATAATTCTTTTATTATGTTCAGTTTCAATGATGAGAGCATGATCTAGTTTTGAGATCAAAGAGATTCGAGTATAGATTTCATTTAAAGTTTTATCTTTAGTCTCTTGAATCGTGTAGTTGCCATTATTTTTAAAAATCTCTTTATTATATTCTGGATGATTAATGATATTTCCACTTTCATCAATGATCGAAGCGGTTATGCCGATTTCTGAATTAAATTTTATACGTTCATTAATTTCGGCCAATAAAAAATCTATACCAAAGCTACCGACTTGGATTTCATTTTCATAAACTGGTGTAACTAGGCTGATCATCCAATTTTTTAAGTTTGAATCAAAATAGGGTTTAGTCCAAACCATTTTTCGATCAGGGTTTAAATCTGTTTCCGTTATTCGATAATAAGTTTCTTTAGTATCATTGAAATTTGCAGGTGTTTGAAAAAGGTTGTCGGGATTATTTTGTGCATAGGAGACAAATCCCTTCTTTTGGGCCACGAACCAAACTTGAGTAAATGTGTTGTTGTAAAGCGGTAAATACTCCTGAATGGTTTGTTTCGCTAATTTTAAATGTCTTAAATACTCTTGATTTACTTCTACTGAATTTGGAATAAAAATGGCAATATCGTTTTTAGCATCATAAGTAGTAGAAATATTTCTAATGGATCCATCAATATTTTTTTCTAGATTCCCTAATCCTTTTAAGTCGTAGGATTCGTTGGGGCCAGAGCTTTTCATCTTTTTTTGAAAACTAGTAGCGATAAGGGATAAGTCGTCTTTTAGAGCACCATAAAAAAAAGTTTCATTGCGTGCTTTGGTTTCGGTGTAGATTTTTATTTGGTCCTTAAGTTGGGACTTTATGTTTTGTTCAAAATAAAAATAACTGATGGTGCTTAGAACAAGAATGATGACAGTCAACCTTACTGTCATGTTCTTCATAACCACTTTAAGAAATGACTCTTCGATGAGGATAGGTGAGTGATGTTTTTCGTACTGGCTCATCTTGCTTCACCTACTGGATCTCCCTTTGATCCACTGTCGTTATGAGTAAGAGGGAGCGTTATTTCAAAATGGTTTATTTGTTGTTTTTTTGTAAATTGAATTTTTCCGAAATGGTCTTGGATAATTTTTTGAGTGATACATAAGCCTAGACCAGCGCGATTTTGTCCATAGCGAGTTGTGAAGTAGGGTGTGAACATTTTTTCAGCGATGTCATCGGTAATGGGACTCCCAGAATCAGTAACTGTTAAATGAAGTTGATTGTTTTCTACTTTAGCACTTACTTCAATCCATTTTATTGGTCGATTAATAATGGAATCAAAAGAATTATTAAGAAGATTTAATATAGCATGGGTAATTTGTGTTTCCTTGCATTGGAGATTGATAGTTTTAAATTGATCTTCATTAAAACGAATTTCTATCTGATGAAAACGAAACTTTTCTCGACAAATTGTTAACGCACTTTGCATGATACGATAAAGATTTGTTTCACTATATAAATCGTGGATGGGATTTCGACTAAAAATGCGTAAACTGTTTACGGAGTCAGTCATTTTTTTAGTTGTTCCCTGTAATCTTTGTATCAAATGATTGAGTCTCTCTAGAGTAAGGTTTTGATGAGTGATCCCTTTTTCTATTTGATGGGCCGTTCCTTTTAAAACCATAATGGGGGAGTTTAGTTCATGAGAAAGACCACTGGCCACCTCGCCTAGGGTTGCAAGTTTGGCAGATTGAATTGAGCGCTCAAGTGATTCTTGTGATTCATGTAAAGTTTTTTCAAGCTTATTGGTTCTTTCTTGAACAATGATCTCAAGATTTTCTGTGTATTCTTTAAGTTTTTTATTTCTTATTTTCAATGTGTTTTGTAAGGTCGTGAAGGATCTAGCAAGAACTCCTATTTCATCTTTTCTTTCGATGGGAAATTCTAGGTCTTGATCCAAGTTTTTAATGTTTCTAATTTTTTCGATAAATCGATGTAGGGGTGTTTCTAAGTCTTTTTTTATTGTGAGATACATAATAAAGAGCTCAATAATTAAATAAAGCAGAGTTAAAATCGATAATATTAAAAAACTTGTTTGTGAGTTTTTACCAAGATAACCTGCTGGATAGTAGGTGACGACATACCAATTTGTTTCGGGAATTTTGCCTAAACCAAAGAGGGATTGTTGGTGTTCAAATAGATATTTTTTCTTTTTATCAAACGTGTTTTGTTCTTCAAGGTTTTTGATTAGCGCTTGAGCGGCATTTAAAGTCTGATCGTTTGCTTGATTGATGCTGAATTGACCTGCACTGTTTTTAATTTGATCCAAGTATTTAGGATGCAGAATTATACGTCCATCTGTAGTGAGAATAAAACTTTCTGAACCATCTAGGCGAATATTGATGATTTGTGAAAAAAGTTCTTCAAGAAATATATCAACACCAGTTACACCAATTTTTTTTCCATTTTCTTTGATAGGAGTAGTGTAACTGATCATCCAAGATTTAAAATTTGGATCAAAATAGAGATCAGTCCATTTTCCTAGCATGTTTGGATTGTTTTCAGCGTCAGTAATGGTGTAGTAATCTTCATTGCCATCTTCAAAGTCAGCTTCTGTTTCATAAATAACATTAGGTTTTTTAGGAGCTAAGGTCAGTGACGTTTTTCCCTTATATACGATCCAAGTATTGATATATCTTTTGGTCCATATAACATTGTTTCCTGCTAAGTTTTCCCAAATTTTAATCACTCGATATTTATCTATATCTGTGAAGAGGGTGTTTTTTGTACTTATCACCGATGGTTCTTTTTCTGCATTAAAATTGCTTTTAATTGAACGAAGGGCGCCATCTGGAGAAATTTCAAATAAGTGCTGAAATGTTTGTTTATGTTTTTCTAATTCAAGGCGAGAGATATTGTCATGAGCAAGAATTTGTTCAATCTGATGATTGATAAACTCAACATCTTTAACGGCATGTTGAAACAAAAAGCTTTCGGTTTGATTTTTTTGTTTGGTATATGATTCAAGAAAGTCCAGCTGATTGGTGATATTTGATTTTTTTAAATACCAAGCACTGATAATCGCCATAATAAGAACAACGGCGATAATTCGAAATCCTGCTTTAAAGAGCAGCAGGTAGGCCAAGCGAGTTTGAATTTTATTCTTGTAGAATTCTGGCATAGACATCTATTCTATGCCAGAAAGGTAAAATCACAATTAAATTTATAATTAAAAAGCCCTACAAGTCTGTCTGCCGCGCAGATCATAAGAACAGCTTCTCTCAGCTTCTTGACAAGCGCGTAGGCGTGGATTTGATGAGCGTGGTCCACTATGAGTTGCAGTGTATTCTTGAATCAAATATCCCTGTGGATCTAGTCTTTGTGCTCGACAAGTCTCAGTGATCCACGGGTCTTGTGGGGGACGAGGGTTAGGTCCAGGTCTTGAGCCTGCACGCACGCAACTTCTTCCTTGTGTCGTACCTCTATAGAGGGCTTCTTGGCAAAAACGATCCGCTTCATTACAAGCACTCCAATAATCTCTGCCTGAACCAGTGAAAGTACGAACAATTCGTCCATAATAATCAACTAAGTCAGTTTG
>JAKLJM010000219.1 GCA_023151145.1 Bacteriovoracaceae bacterium
TTAAACTAGAAAGTTTATTTTCGAAGCTTAACAGGGAATCAAATTTAATTTTATTCCCCAACACATTTCCACTTATTGTAAATTCTTTACCATTAAAAAATGCCAACACATTAGTTCCAGGCATCGACATATTCGCAATGGTGGCTTCGGATACTTTTAATTTATATCGAGATGATAAAGTGTCTTTTGTTCCATTACCTTCAAAGTCTAGATCTAACTTTCCTTGATAGCCCAATCTTAGATCACGATAAAAATCTAAATCGTTCAAGAAAAGCCCTGTACTCTTTCCTTTAAATTCTAAAAACCCGGACCCCAAATTGATATTGGCCCAAGCGCTAATGCTAGCCTTGAATTTTTTTATTAAGACTTCATTAAATTCCAAAATATTCTTTTTTAGTGAATAATCAAACTCAATAGAATCGATATCTTCATCTTTAATCGTGCCATTTGATCCTTTTAATTTACCTTCCACTATCATATTGGCCGTTTCGAATGGGCCTTTGATTTTTAATTTACTCGAAAGATCAAAATTTAAAAAATCTGGCATTTTCAAGTTTTTAAAAATAAGAGGCAGCATTTTTAACATGCCTAAATAATTTGCTTTTTCAATATTTAAATCAATATCAAGGCCAGAGTTGTCTCCAAAATAAAGTTCACCATTTCCTGAGTAAATATTATTGACGTAGTTACCGCTAAGCTCATGAATTTTTAAAGTGAGATTATCTAAAACAAAATCAAAACTTCCTATAACTTTACCAAAGTTAATATCGACGACTTCGAAATTATTCCAGTCTACGTTTAGTGAAAAAATAACATTTTCATATGGCCCATAAATTTTACCATCGACTGGACCATAACCATTTATAGCAACACCAGAAATAGCACCAAATCTTTTCCAGTTCAATTGTGACTTAGGTAGAACATTAATCAAAACTTCTTTATCTGTTAATTTCCCATCGATAAATAATCCAAGTGCGCCATCGTTCAACTGTCCTTTCAAATAGACAAAATATTGATGATCTATCGATAAGACAAAATCTTTCAACTGATAATTTTTGTTTGATAAAACTGGTGTCGATTTCTCATTAAATTGTAATTTAAGTTCATTAACGGTCATCCCATTCAAATTAAAGTTAACTTTGTTGCCAGTGTACTCAACGCCAATTGGTCCTGTGGCTGTAAGTTTCATAGGTTTTAAATTTGAAAGAGATTTTAAAAAATTATTACTCTCCATATTTTTTAAATTTAAAAAATATTTTCCCTCCCTAAACCACGATTTCTTCAAATCAAAAATGGATGCTGGTTTCGACAAAGCAAATGACTGTGTTAAATATTTTCCTTCAAGTTTTTTTAGAGTAAGTATCTCTTTTTCTCCGTAAAGTAATCCTTCCACCAAATCTAGATCAATCCAATTAGATCTAAAGTTTTTAATTTTGAAGTGCAAATCTCTAAAGCTATTTGTTAATCGACCATCAAGTTTAGCATCTGTCTCTAATCGTCCACTCATTTTTCCTAATTCTGGAACTAATTTATTCAAATGATCAACATAGGGAGCGATTTCTAAATCTGTTTTCGTATTTCCACTTAACGTAAGAAATCCCTGAAAATCATTGGCCATTGAAAAATTACCATCAATTTTCGAGCTGCCTTGGGCGACATGAAGTTCTAGTAAATCTGCATTGTCTTTTGACCAGTTGAGATTTAAATTTAATTGATTGATTTTTTCTTTCTGAAGACATTCTTGATTGTGACAAATTTCTAAATCTTTCAATTTAGTTAACATTCTAAAATTTCTTTTCTTAATAGAAGCTTTAAATTCTTTAATGAATAATTTATTGCCATCAACTTCAAGTTGAAGATCATTTAAATTAAGTCGATCTGCTACAACAGGTAAATCTTCAAACAGTAACGTTTGATATTGTTGGAAATATTTTTTTAGATCTAACTTCTTCCAATCGATATTGGACTCTGTTTGATCGAGAACTTTTAGTTTTACCTTTCCTTCTGAAATATTAACTGAACTAAGCTCTAGTTTTTTAGAAATAATATTTGAAAATGAAAAATCAATTTCAACAGTTTTTACTTCTAATTCTAAATCAATCACGCCTTCGATTCTTTTTTTGACCTTTAAGTCGCGTAAAATAGTTTTAGGAGGGAAGGCAACAAAGTCAATTTTACCAAAGGTAGCATCAACCTGAGTTTTATTTAGCAAGAGCTCAGATACTTTTATCGAGAGATCTCTAGAAAAAGAATCTGAATTAATAAACTTCCACCCACCAACGATCATCGCGGCGGTTAACATAAAAAAAAGAATAAGAATTAGATTAATTCTTTTTAATTTCATTAATTCTCATCAAAGCTTTTAATTCATATTGTTTATCTTTTTGTAGTGCCATATAAAAATTCAGCGCATCTTCATATCGTTTAAGACCAATTAACGCTTCTCCCATTAAGTACATAAAGGGAAGTAGTTCTTTTTGAGTTAATGGTAAATTAAATATTTCATTGGAAATAAAACTTTGTACCTGTTTAAATTTTTTCTGATCGATTAATGCCGTTATTTTGTAAAAATAATAGGCCTGGTACTCTTTAGGGTTTTTCTTAAAACTTAATTCCAATAATTCTTCAATCTTGTAAAGATTCTTATAATCTCTCAGACAATAAAGTGAAAACAAAATATCGTTTAGGTACTTCTTTAAGACCTCTGGCTCGATGAAGTTCAAGTTGATTTTTTGCTGATCATCTTCCTCGTCAAATTTAATTTTTCTCGTTTCTACATTGGCGTGATAGGAGTTTTCCACAAGGGTCTTTTTCTTCGTTGATGGTGTGGTTTTTGAGATTTTGAATGTCGCCACTAATTTATCGAGTGCGGGATGATCGTTGTTTTTTTCTGCAATTTTCATTAACAAATGAGCAACTTCTTGTTCTACACCATGGATAAGTATACCGAGATAAATAACTTTTAGTTCATCAATGCTTAACTTTTCTTTTTTGCTATTTATCCAACGCACGAAATGACTTTTAACAATAATTTCACGCTCTACAATTTTTTGTATTTCGATATTTTCATAGATAAGATTTTTCCCAGAATGTGTCGAGGTAAAATCTTTTAAGGCATTTTCGATTAATAATTTTTCTCGTTGATTTTTTTTGCCTAATTTGTCTTTTAGTTTTTTAAGCATCCAAATTCTTTTTTCATCGATGGATGTCTTAACGATGTAGGAAAGTATCATTTCAGCAGAGTCGATAAAACCAAGGGCTTTTGATTTTTCCCAAAGTTCAAAACAATTGGATAAATTAAACTCATGCTGTTTTAACTTTTGTGGCAACTCTTTTGAAAAGAAATGATTCAATTCGTGCTTGGAATAATGTTCAATTTCTTGAATGTTATTTTTCATGTCTTCTTATTCATTTTCACTGTAAATATAAATGATTTTCGTTAGTTATATTCTATCAGGAAGGGCTATTGAATAAGAGCGGAGGCAAAAATTTCGAGCAATTTTTTGGCAAAAAAAAGGGCCAGAAAATTCCTGACCCTTTTGATTTTTTACTTGTTCACTCGTTCCATGTATTCACCAGTTCTGGTGTCAATTTTGATAATTTCCCCTTCTTTAATAAAAAGAGGTACACGAACTTGAAGTCCTGTTTCCATGATGGCTTTTTTCATAGCACCTTGGGCAGAGTCACCTTTTAAACCAGGGTCTGTTTCAGTCACTTTTAATTCAATAAAATTTGGGTATTCAATCGAAATTGGTCTACCTTTATAGTAAAGAACTGTAATTTTTTTACCTTCTTGTAGAAAATAACGATCTTCACCAACTTGTTCAGTTGTTAATTGAATTGTTTCAAACGTCGTAGAGTCTAGAAAGTTAAAACCTTCTTGATCTGCGTACGTGTATTCCATTTCTTTTTCATCTAAATCAGGTGCAGAACAACCCGTAGAAACTCCCGACTTGAAAGTTCTTTCGATTACCTGACCAGTTTCCAAGTTTTTAATTCTTGCAATAACAAATGCAGAACCTTTCCCTGGATTTGTAAAATCAGATTTTAAAATTACGTACGGTTTTCCTTCGAGTTCAATTTTTAAACCCTTTTTTAAGTCTGTTGTATCAAACATGATTATTTCCTTTTAAAAGTATCAAAGTAACTGAGATTTTATTGCTAAATAATAGGCATCTATTCCTAGGCCCTCCATTATGATGGTAGAGGCTTTAGCCGTCAACTTTACAGAACGAAATTCCTCACGGCGATGAGTATTTGATAAATGAACTTCAATTATTGGGCATTTAACCATCTTTAGCGCATCTAGCAAAGCAACAGAAGTGTGGGAATAACCACCCGGATTGATGACTATGGCGTGATAATTTTGATTTAAACTCTGCTGCACTCTATTAATTAAATCACCTTCAACATTAGACTGATACCAATCAAGTTGAACATCTTTGTGTTCGGCTTGAATTTTTGTCGTAGTTTGTTTTTTAATTTCTTCTAAAGTGAGTGCGCCATAAATTTCGGGCTCTCTTGTGCCTAATAAATTAAGATTAGGTCCATTGATGATAAGAAAATTTTTCATAAATTTTTAAATTTTTCCGCTCGCTGACGGATTTTAACTAAAAAACTGCTTAGGATTAATTCTTGTTTTTCTATAATAGAGTGACGATTGTTGTCAACGACAGTAACTGATTTCTCTTCTTTCGTGATTGTCGGCTCTGATTCTAAAAATAAATCTACATTAAGCTGGCTAATTTCTGCCATTAAGGCTTGGTGGCCCTCTTCTTCAGATTGTAATTCTACATTTTTCAGTTCGACTTTTTTAATTTCGACTTTTGGTTTA
>JAKLJM010000220.1 GCA_023151145.1 Bacteriovoracaceae bacterium
ACTCACTCTTCGGGAGATGATGAATGTTAAAAACATTTTTACTTACGTCACTATCACTTATGGCCTTAAATTCTCATGGGGCCAGAATCCAAATTTTGCACACTAACGACAC
Source organism: Bacteriovoracaceae bacterium (assembly GCA_023151145.1). Lineage (GTDB taxonomy): Bacteria > Bdellovibrionota > Bacteriovoracia > Bacteriovoracales > Bacteriovoracaceae > Bacteriovorax. Next base: position 113 of record JAKLJM010000220.1, read on the forward strand.
CCATGCTTATCTTGATCGCTCTACTCATCAGGTTAATCGTGGTGGCTCGGCAAGACTTAAGGCCTTGATGGATTATTACAGTGATCATGCTGAAAAATCTGGAATAAGAACTTTTCGCGTTGATGCGGGAGATTTTTCTGAAGGAAATATGTACTACCTCGCCAATCGCGCAAGATCAGTGTTTCAAATTCACGGCAATGAAATGGGTTATGATGTAGGAATTCTGGGGAACCATGATTTTTTAATGGGCACTAGTGAATTAAATGACATCTTAACTGATGTCCCAATGAAAATGAATTTAATCACCGCTAATATCAAAGTTCCTTATCGTTTTAAAAGTATTCGTCAAAATCTTGGTGCTTTTACGGAATACGAAGTTGATGGAGTCAAGATTGCGTTTTTAGGTTTAACGACTAATGAAATTTTTTATAAATGGCGTCTCTATCAAGGGGATATCACCAATCCGAAAAGAGAAGCAAAAAAAGTTGAACAAGTTTTAAAAGATCGCGGGAATGATTTTATTTTTGCCGTCACCCATATTGGATTACTTAGAGATATGGAATTAGCAAAAGATACTAAATACATTGACGCCATTGTTGGTGGACATTCACATACAGCACTTTTTGAAACTAAAGTGGTGAAAAATAAATTAAAGCGTGATGTTCCCATTGTTCAGGCCGGAAAACATATGGAATACCTTGGAAGACTGGTTGTTGATATTGAAAAAGGCAAACCCTTAAAGGTCGTCTCGTATGAATTAGTTCCAGTTAAATATGAAATGCAAGATGAAGAAGTTGCCAGAAGTGTCGCAGAAGCCGATGATGATTTACATTCTCAATACGGCGAAGAATGGTTAAATCAAGTGGTGGGTAAATCAGACTTAAAGCCTGGAGACAATAAAGGCTCAAAAAAATGGGCGAGCTTTATTGCCGATACCATGCGCGAGGTTTCAGGGGCCGATGTGGCGATTCAAATATCCTCTATGAACGGAGAAAATTTTCCGGTTGGCGAAATAACTCGTCGTGATCTTTATAATTCAATTCCTCGAACTTTTGATTTAGATGAGAAGTATGGATGGTCTGTTTATACGACCGAAGTAAAAGGTTATTGGATAAAAGTCATTTTTTTTCGGGTGTGGAAATGAAAACCATTAAAACGCCACTGGGTTTAAAAGTGAAGGATGTTGTGATTAATGGTAAATTGGTTCGTCCTTTTAAAAATTATAAAGTTGCTTTCACGGAAGGAATTGTTCGAGGTGCACTAGGTATAGGGAAGATTACGCTTTCTATTTTACAAAAACCAAAAAAAACACCACATTTAATTTGGGAGAGTTTAGAAAAACGTTTAGATGATAAAAATGTACGCATTAATTCCATAGATGTGAATCGTAATAAAACCTTTTTTAATCCTGATGAATATGTAGATCTTGCTGAAGAATAAAAAAAACGCCACTTTTAAGTGGCGTTTTTTTTGCTTATAATTGTTGAAATAGTTCTATGCCATTTTCATTGGAATATACAGGAACCAGTGTCCAACCAAGTTTTAATCTTGGTTTTATTCTTTTTTGAATGATTTCTTCTTTTTTCGATGAAACACAACCAAAACTGCAAGCTTCAATGACCTTATCTGTGATGAGATGATAAACTTCAAATTCTTCAAGATTTGGAGAGACTAATGTGAAAGTCGGTTGATCTCCCCACCAATCTCTTTCGTTAGTTTCTAGAATTCGTTTTAGTTTTTCAAAATGAATTGGTGTATTTGTTGGTTGTTCAAATTTATCTGCCTCACAGGCTTTAGCGTCTTGTTTGATAAAGCAATGGGCCGATGTCACTGATGCATAACCTGAGCTTACCAAGGGGCCAAATTTTGATGGTGTAGACCAAGTAATGCTGATTTGAGAGCCTTCTACAAAGTTTTTTGCCATTCTTAATTGAACATTTCTTTTTAAAGTTAAAACATTATATGAGTTCATTGTTTCATAACGATTATTATCAAAGTATTGGCCAGTATATTGACCATGACCTGATTCCATTTTTTTCCATTCTTGATTGTTTTGTTTTTGATACTGACAGATTTTAATATTTTTCTGGTCAATATCTATTTTAAATACGTCTTTAGAGAACTTTATCAAAGATTTTAATGATCCATCTTTTCCAGAAAATGATTTTTTGTTCTTCTGTAATTTGACGAGAAATTTTCATATAGTCTTTATAAACTTCGCCCATTTCCTTGGTGAACTTTGCATCATTGACGATGACTCCGTTTTCTAGGTCGTGATAAAAGCTTCGCTTATTTAAGTTAACTGAACTAATAAAAGAGACTTCATCATCAATCATTAAGAGTTTTGAATGTAAAATGACTTTAGGTTCGGTGTATTCGAAGACTTTTACCTTATTGATAAATCTATTGACTCCATCTTTATTAACCGCACCTAAAATAAAATCAGCAGTATCTCCTTCTAGGTCTAGGCGAGTGATGATGGTAATGTCCACGCCTCTTAATATGGCCCTATCAAGTGCTTCACCAATTTCTTTTACAGGTCTAAAATAAGGAGAGCTAATGAGAATTTTCTTTTTACTTGAATCGATAAGTTTGGCATAGAACTGATTTAAGTTCGTTCCATCTTTGAAAGGGATAGAGATATAGTGACGCATGGTTTGTTGGCTTTGTTCTTCATTATTTTCTGTAGGAATAGTGAGCGCAGAGCTTTTCATAACCAAGTTATCTTTATTGATATGATAAAAATTCATATAGTGACGAACCATACTTTCTGTAAAAGAAAGACCACGAACAACCATTTCAAAGTCACGCCAATAGGCCCAAGACTCATCACCACCATTATAATCGACGATTTCTGGAAATTTTGAAACATTAACAGGGGTTTTAAAGACGAATCCATCGTGAATATTTCTTCCGCCAACAATGACCATTGAATCCTCTGCACTGGATTTTGAATAAGTGATAAAAAGTTTTACGTGATTTGTTCTATGAAGCTCTGAAAATTTAGCCCCACCTTTTTGTGACTTATCAAATTCGTAGCGAATAAATTTTATATTTGGATGTCGGGCCATGAGTTTTTCATACATGTCCTTGTCTTTATCTAGTGTAATAACGTCAGAAACAATCACTCTCACAAATGCTCCGCGATCCGCATGATAGGACATCAGTCTGGCCAATAAAGTACCGTAAAAATCAGCTCTAAAAACCAAGTAAGAAACCAAAATCGCATCAAGTTTTGGGGCATTTGAAAAATCAAGTTCTGCGTAAGGATTTCCATTTGTTACAAAATCTTTTGGTAGATCTCTTCCTAATAGGCCGATGACTCTGGCATGAAGTGAATCTTCTGGTTCTGGGAGAATTTTGATAGAGTCATATTCTTTGGGGCAAGTCATGTTCGTAAAGTCATTGTTTTCAAAAAACGTATCGCTATTTTTCTTGGTTTTACAAACTTCAGATGTGGTTAGTAATTCATTGATAAATTGCAGTTTTTGATTTTCATTAACAATTGTGAATTTATATTCTTCACCTTTATGCTCAGTGGATAAAGTAAATGTAGCTATACATTCTTTGAGGTTTTGATCAAAAATAATTTTCCGATGATCATTTTCTATTTTTTTGTCACCGAGTGAAAAACGAATGGTTTCATTTGCTTTTACTTTTTTTGTCATAAAACCGTATTTCATTTCAAATGGATTTTCACATTTTAGTTGGAAATCTAGTTTGGGTTTATTTTCATCAGTGGCTGAGAAATGTGTATTCGTCATTGTCGAAAATATTTTATGAGTAAGAGTCAATTCTGTGTTTTTTGCTTCAAATGTCGAGAGAGAAAATTGAACGTTTTTCGATTTTTGATAATGAGCTAATTGGGTTAATTCAATTTCTTCTTTTTCCATTCGCCAATTCTCAAGTGGAATTTTGGTTTTTTTCTCATTGTCAGCTATTTCAAATTCTAATTCTTTTTCTAAGTTTTCAATGTCTTTTTTTATTTGTTTTTCTTCGAGTTCGGCGTTTTTTAGCGCCTGTGTCTTCTTTTTTTTCTGAAAATGAATGATTTCTGCACTCTTAGAAACTAGGCGATCTTTAAGTTTTTGTAGGTCTTGAAGTTTTTTTTGAACGAGCTGATTTTCTATCAATTCTTCATTGGCTTCGGAACTTGGAAGTCTTATTTTTTTTGAAGTATTCAGTGTGTGCTGACAGCTTGTGAAGAGCATACTTAGTAAGAGCATGGATGTGACTTTTTTTGACATAATCTACCTCGGTTATTAGGTAGCTTATCGGCAGGAATGGCGGATTTATTTAGTCGGAAATATGAGGTGAGTAATTATCTGAAATTAGTAACTTAGAGTATAGATAAGGCGAAAGATTGTTAATAGAGTTCTTTGAGAAAATTTTCAACAGTTTCACTTTTTAAAATTTTAATCGGCCATTCATATTCTAGTGCTTCAGTGGTGAGCAGTTTACTGGTAGCTTTTTTTGTGACATTTTCATTTTGAATTTCGCGGTCAAATGCCTCATTTAATTCAGTGACTAATTTTGTATCAAAAAATTCAATCGCCATTTCATTACTAGACATGGTTGAACCAAAGCCCAGATTATGAGAACCGATGAAGCCATGGTCATCATCAAAGGTTAAAACTTTGGCATGAACATATGTTTCTTTGTTGTTGCTATAGGGATTTTTCTTCCATTGGTAAATATCGACATTCTCTTTAATTAATTTCTCCATATAAGAAATACCAAAAAGATAGCCTTTATTGCTAGAAAATGTTGCGGCTTCTAGTCCATTAGTAATGATGAGGACGTCTTTATTTTCTTGTTTGGCCTTAACTAAAAAGTTCATATAACGATCAGTTGGCAAAATAAAATAATTATAGGTTCTCACCGTTTTAAATTCTGTGGTGTTAACAATTGTATCTAAAATATCATCAGACATTTTAGCTCTTTCTAAAGGATGATAGTTATTTTTATACTGTTTGATAATAGCTTCATGGGTGAGTAAACGAGCTTTAATGGATCCTATGTTGATTTGTTGATAATTTTTAAAATAGTTTTCATCATCTGCTGCAAATGTTGTTTTAAGAATTGATTTTTTGCACAGCTCACTTTTTGCTATTTTTTTCTCTGACTTAGCAGTTGTTGAACAATCAGATTTCATCTTTAATTCATTAATAAAATCAAACATGATTTTAAAGTGATCTTGTGCTTGATTAACAATTTCACCTCGTGCCAGCACTTCCATGTCTTTGCCACGAAGAGCGCTGTCGGCGATATTTCTGCCACCAATGATAGCAACTTCACTATCTACTAAAAAAAGTTTTTCATGAATATTATTTGTAAAAGTTAAACCTTTATAAAGTTTAAGCGGTAAATAACTAAAAACCGTATTTGGATTTTTGGATTTTAATTTTAAGTTTTTTTTTGCTTTTTGAAAGATATCAGTCACAAAGCTTGGAAAAAAAGTAGAGATGATTCTTACCTCAACGCCTCTTTCGTGCGCACGATTAAGTTCATGGGCAAGCTCGGTGGGAAAAGAAGATTTATCCCAAAAATAAGTCATAATATGAATATGATGTTTGGCGTTTTTAACAAGTTCTAATTTTAGATCTTTTGAAGCGTAGGGATCTGGTAAAAGCTCTAGGTGGTTATTTTCAGTAAAAGGATAGACTAAGGCCATGGCGGGTTTAGTGAACCAACTAAAGAAGATGAGGGTGAATAAAAGAGGAATTAATCTTATTTTCATAGAGATGATTCTAGAGGACTTAGGGAGCATTTGGGGGAAATGGGTAAAAAAGAATAGCTAGAAGGGGACTGTTTAAAAAATAGACAAAAAAAGCCCCCATTTCTG
>JAKLJM010000221.1 GCA_023151145.1 Bacteriovoracaceae bacterium
TCGTAATCTTTAAATTCGTTATCATCGACCACCATAATGGATTCAATAAATTTTTTATAATTACATGGTTGAATATTATTGAAATTTTTTAGGTTCAATATTTCTTTTTGACAACTCGGACTCTGAGCATTTAACCATTTTTTTAAGTCTTTTAAGTTATCTTTTATCGCAGAGTTTACTGTTTCTTCACGTGAAGTAAGACTCGTTTCAATGATTTCAGAATTTGATTGGTTTTTCTTTTTATCACTTTCATTAATTGCTTTTACGTTATCTTTGAATGATTGAGTCATCATAGTAAGGGCCGAATCAATACTATTTTTTGCCTTAACTCGATCATTGGCCGATAGTTTCTTACCAGTGTTATAAGCTTGAGTACGACAAATGGTGTCGTATGCATGAATGAGAAGTTTTTTTAGTAAGTAAGCATCTTGAGAATTAATTTTTGATTTAGCATCTAAGTTAGATTTTTGAGATGAATCTTTTAAGGAATTTACTAAAGTTTCAAATTTCTTGAAATCTTCCATGGGATATTTTTGTTTTTCATCGTCAATACTTTGAAAAAATTTTACTACTTCATTGTCGTATGGACTGGAGTCACTAGGTGCAGATTTAGTATGTCGATAGAGTAGTGCTACTTTTCTAAGGGCATTTGTGTATTGTTTATGGAGGATTTTTTCGTAAACTTTTCCTCCATAACTTTCCTCTAGACTTAATCCTTGAGAGTCATGTGCTTTTAGTGAAAGAGCGTTCGTTTTACTGTTGTAAACAGCATCTTTACCTTCGTAATTTAATTCCTGCTGAAGTTTGATATAGAGGCTCTTAAAATGTTTTAAGTCACATTTTTCAGCGGCCATGCTATATGAAGTCATGATTTGAAACAAAATAAAAATCAGAATCGACTTTGTCATAACTAAACATCACTTGGTAAAATTAAGGCATTACTTTATTATTTTCCTATAAAAGGATAATCCATAGTAGTTTTATCGGTTATTTCAGTGTAAACCTTGAGATATTCATGATTTTAAGGCTTTAGTTGTATTGTTACGCTGCCATTTTTTTGTGGCAAATGTGGAATTTTACGACTTAAATGAGTGTTAATTAATTATTATTGAATTCAAAAACGTGGCAAGATTATTTCAATGAATGAAAAACAATTAATGGACGTCATTTTTAAAAACTTTGGTTTTGAAGTTTTTACTCCAGGTCTTTTGCGAACAAAGCCCTTATATGATTTCTATGTTAATTATTTCAAAAATCTCAATATTCCCATTGTTATTATTGCTGGAACAAATGGAAAGGGTGAAACCGCCCACAGTTTAAGCTGGTTGCTCAATCATCAAGGTATTAATGCCTATACCTGGACATCTCCTCATATCTTTTCTATTTGTGAACGTTATTCGTTTGCCGGTGAAGATGTTTCTTTAGCTAGGCTTTCTATGGAAGTAGAGGCTGCTCTTTTGGACTATCGACAATTAGAGTTTAAAGTTTCTTTTTATGAATTCTTATTTTGGGTCTTTTTACGACTTGTAGTTAAAGATATCGATCAATCAAAGAAAAATGTGATTGTGCTTGAAGTTGGTTTAGGTGGCAGACTAGATGCCGTAAATCATTTTGCGGCAAATATAGTTCTTTTGAATTCCATTTCTCGTGATCATAAAGAAATTTTAGGCAATCGCTATGATATTATTTTGGGTGAAAAGTGTGGGGTTTTTAGAGCGAATCAATATGTCGTTAGTGCCCTCGAATTGGCTTATTTAAGACAAAATGTTCATGATCAAGAAAAAGAAATGGGTCTAAATTATTTCGATCTTTTTGAAAATAATATCCTAAATGCTGAAACTGATTTTTCTGATAGAAATCGAAAATTGGCATTGAGTGGATTTGAAATTCTACGCGAAAAGTTTTTTAAAATTAGCAGTGTCAAAACTATGACGTATTCTGAGATTCATTGGCCTATTTTTAAAGGGCGATCAGAAAAGATGACTTATAAGGGGAAAGAGTTTATCTTTGTAGGAGCACATAATTTAGATGGTATGAGAAAGCTCGTTGCGCGAATGCTGAAAGAGGAGAAAAAGGGTTTAAGGCCTATTACTTTTTTAGTTTCATTTTCTAAGCGTGATTTTTCAGAGACTAAAGCTATGTTGAAAATGTTGTTGGGATTAAGGGGAAGTTTACATCTAACTAACTTTAATCATCCAAAAGCACAAGAGAGTGAGTTGTTACATAAGTTAACAACAGAGTTTTCAGAAGTTTCTTTTGAATTATCATGGATGAATTACTTAGAAGATTTTTGTGAGATAAAGAGTGCAGAAAGCATACTTATTACAGGTTCCTACTATTTTATTGGTGAAGTTCAATCATATCTTCGCTCAAAGAGTTCTTAATCTTTTGGCAATTGTTGCCATTATTCCTTTTCTTTTCTTCAATATTTCAAATGCTGCTGAAGTCATCGAAATTTCTAAAGGACAAAAAGTTTCCATCCTTTCAGATAAAGCCTATAGAAAGGCCGATGGTGGGCAATTTGAGGCTGTCGGAAATGTTGTCATTACACATGCGAATAGTTCTATTTATGGCGAAAAAGCACAAGTTAGTTTAGAAAAGGGACAAACTGAAGTTGAAGGAAATGTTCGCTATGTTGCTCCAATGGTCAATATGTTTGGCTCTAAGTTAATTTACAATTTCAATGATCAAACAGTTGATTTGTATAATGCTAGGATTCAGACCGATAATTTTGCAGTGATTGGAAAGAAAATTTCACAAATCAGAAAAGATTTTATTTATGCCGAAGATGCAGAGTATTCAACATGTCGAGATTGTCCAGAATCTTGGAGTATTTTTGGGAAAAATGTCGAGATCACAGTGGGAGAGTATGTTCGTTTAAAGCATGCCTTTGTCAAAGTTAACGGTGTTGTGGTGATGTATATTCCCTATATCATATTTCCGATAAAAAAGAATCGCGAAACAGGACTCCTCTTTCCAAGTTTTGGACTAAATTATTCGGAAGGTTTTCGATTTCAACAACCTTTTTTCTGGGCCATTTCAGATTATAACGATTTAACTTTAACTCCATCCTATTTTGGTAAAAGAGGTTTTGGTAATGAGTTTCAATTTCGTCAAACTCTTGGAGCAAGGTCTTGGTTAGAAGTTAATAGTTTACAAGTTAATGATGAAATTTATGCACCCTTTAAAAAAGATAAGACCAGATCTGGTGATAAAGTTTTTAGAGATTTTAGTAGTTATGAACATCATTTCGAAGTTGGACGAAATTTTAATCATCACTTAAATATCGATCACCTTCAAGATTTAGATGCGGTCAGAGATCTTGATTTTTATACTAAAGATAAAATGCTCGGCACAGAATCTGGTGTTTCGGGTTTTTTTGAAGGCCGAAATCAATATTTAGCTTTAACGACCAAAGGTGGTTTCCAACGTAACTATTTTTTTAATGATCCATATGAATTTGATCATGCCTATGTTCAAATGTTGCCAAAAATTCAATTAAGTTCAATACCCGTAACTTTTTTAAGAACCGATGTCCCATTGTTTAAACGAATGAGCTTAGTTTGGAATTCAGATTTTTCAGTGTTTAAACAAAACCATACAACGCCTAGTACATATATGAGAAACGTGAGTCGTTTGAACGTTAACCCGTATCTTGATTGGCAGTTGGGACGTATTGGTGCATTTAAGTTTTCTCATAAAGCTCAGTTAGATGAACAACGATACTGGTTACAAGATACTAATGATAAAAAATTCTCTAAAAAGGGAATTGTCTATGAATCTGAAGCTAAAATAGAATTTGAGAAAATTTTTGGAATAGCTTATGAAAAAGAAGTCCCATTCGATTCCTTACAAAAAAGTGACTCAATATCTGGAAATACTATAGGGACAATTCCATCAGTCAAAAACGATCAAGAGGGTAATGCTCAAATTAAAGTGCCAGTTAACTCTTATCGCCATTCACAGGAATTGAAGTTAAAACACTATTATTTATCTGATCAAGAGACTAAAGGAAATTCAACGTTTAAAGATCAGATTAGACAAGATAACGGTCAATTTGATTATGTGGATGCACTTAGAGAAAAAGAATTTGAAAACAATCAGATTTCTGCTCGTGACTCTTTACCTTTGTCGAATACCGTAGAATTTCAATGGAATCATATCTTAATTAAAAAATCACCTTTTCGTTTGAATGCCATTCAGGACGGTTTATTTTTAAAAGATAATTTTAGTTACTCAAAAATTTCATTTTTTGATATTTCACAAGGTATAGATCTTAATCGAAAATCATCTTCTGTTAACGAACGTTTAACTCGTCTCTATGTTCATTCAGGTTTTTCTGTGAATTCTTATAATCTAGATTTAAAAGAATTTTACTTTCATCAAACTTCAGAACATAAATTTAGTCTTTCATTTAGTAAAAGTTTTGAGCGTTTTAATTTAGGAACAGAGTTTAACTATAATTCTTTTAATTCATCTACGACCCCTGTTTTGAAAACAGTTGCAGTTACCTCGGGTATTAATTTTAATGATTTAGTTTCTGTGTCTACTTATCATGACTACAATATGCGGACAAAAAAGCTGTCAAAAAGTAATTATGGACTCGTTTACTCGCCTTTGAATAACTGTTGGAAATTAGTATTAAATTATGCAACAGACTTAATCGATAAGCGTATAGGCTTCAATATTCTCATCAATTATAACGATAATTCTTTTGAAGGATTAAATCGGTAATTTGGCCGTTTTTACCTCCTTTTGTCTAAGCAGGGTATTGTTTGGCATAATAACACTGATGAATATGTTTAAAGTAGGCTTAGAAGGTC
>JAKLJM010000222.1 GCA_023151145.1 Bacteriovoracaceae bacterium
AAATGTTGAGCAACCACTTGAGTTCACCGAAGAAGAACTTAAAAACATGCTCGATTTAACTGTGAATGCCGTTGTTAAATATGAGCGCGAATTTAAAAAAATGAATCCAATGGGTGAGGCTCATGATCCGGAACTCAATGGCTTAAAAGAGGGTTTTAAAACTCCCCATCACGCTCTGAAAAATCTACCGGAAAATCCACAGAGTTTTGAAGCGCAATTAGATTTAATTTTTAAAGAATTGCAACCATACTCTCAATTACCAGGGCATCCTCATTTTGCCGCCTACGTCGCAGGTGCGGGAAATCCACTTTCAAACATTGCCGAACTTATTGCCAGAACATTAAATCCATTCTCAGGCCATTATATGATGGCACCTGGTTTGGTGGCTTTAGAAAATGAGGTCATCAAGTGGTTTTTAGATCTCTTCAATTATCATCCAGAGAAAGCTAATGGATTTTTAACTACCGGATCTAGTTATGCCACATTGAGTGCCATTATGATGGCAAGACAAAAAAAGATTAGTGGACATGATTATTCCCATGTCACGGCCTATATCAATAGTGATGGTCATCACTGTGTGGCCAAAGCATGGGCCATGTTAGGGTTTAAGAAAGAAAATTTGAAAATGATCAAGCTTAAAAATCATGCCATGGACGTTGAGAGTTTAAATGCTCAAATTTTAGCTGATAAAAAAGCGGGTTTAAAACCACTCATGGTCATTGCAACATTAGGCTCAACAAAAACAGGATCAGTGGATGATCTGTCTTCAATTTTAAAAGTCACAAAAGAACATGATTTGTGGCTCCATACTGATGGTGCTTATGGAGCACTATTTATGTTAACAGAGAAAGGAAAAAATTTATTTAAAGATATTTCTGAATCTGATTCATTAGCTTTTGATCCACATAAAGCGCTGCAATTGCCATATGGGACAGGTTGTCTCATTGTCAAAGATACTCGCGATATGCTTTTTAATTATCATGCAGATGATTCATATATGCCACCAGTGACTGATGGAATTTATGATTACTCTGATATTACGCCAGAATTATCAAGAGAGTATCGAGGCCTTAGAGTTTGGTTACCGTTAAAGGTTTTAGGCGTTGGTCCTTTTAAACTTAATTTAGAAGAAAAATTAAAATTATCTGATTGGTTATTTGCCGAACTGTCTAATAATGACAAACTTCTTGTGCATAAAAATCCTGATTTGTCGATTGTGACTTTTTCACATGCTAAAGGAGATGAAAGCACTCGAAAACTGTTACATCAATTAAATGGGTCTAAAGAGATTTTTCTATCAAGTTGTATGATTGATAATAAGCTCGCCATTCGTTTTTGTTTGCTTGGACATAAGTTACATTTTGAGCAATTAGAAAAAGTAGTAAAACTCATCAATGCATGGGGGTAAACCTCATCAATTTAATTTTGGGAAATAGAAATAATGACTGATAAAATACAGAATTTTAAAAACGCTTTTTCTCATACAAAAATTCATCTCAACAATGCAGGGTTAGCACCAATTTCTCGTGCTGCTCGAGATAAAATAATTTATTGGGGAAATCGTTTTTACGAAGAAGGATTTTATACTGATCTTGATTATATGAATGATGTTTTGTTTTCTCGAACTAAATTGGCTGAATTGATTGGGACGACAAAAGAAGAGATCGCCTTTTTTCAAAGTACGGCAAGTGCAGTTTCGCAAGTTTGTTTTCATTTTCCTTTGGATAAACATGATGAAGTGATTATGTGGGATCAAGAATATGCTTCGCACTTATATCCATGGCAAGAAGCTTGTAAACAGAGTGGAGCAAAATTAGTTTTAGTTCCATCAGAAGAAAATCTTAACACACCCTATGAAAGAATTCTTTCCGCTATCAATGAAAAGACCAAAGTGGTGGCGATTTCTTGGGTACAATTCCAAACCGGTGCGATGACAAATTTAGAAAAGTTAGGACAAGAACTTAAAAAAAGAAATATTTTTTTTATGGTCGATGCCATTCAAGGACTGGGTCTTTTTCCGATGAAAATGAAGGAGTGGGGAATTTCTGCAATCGTTGGGGGTTCTCACAAATGGCTTGTGAGTCCTGTTGGTGTTGGATTTCTTGCATTAGAGATGGAATTTATTTCCAAAATAAAACCACATAATGTTGGAGCCTATACATTTGGTACTTGTGATGATCCAACGGATTTATTTTGTGAACCAAAACGTGATGCTTTGAAATACGAAGCAGGTTCAAAACAAGTTTTAGAAATTACGGCGCTTGGGGCTTCCGTTAATTTTATTCTTGAAACTGGAGTGGCCAACATTGAAAATGAAGTGATTCGTTTGACAAAAAATTTTAGATTAAAACTAGAAGAGAATGGTTATATCATTCACTCGCCTTATACCTTAGAAAATCATCACTCCAGCATCGTCAATTTTCAAAAAAAGGGTTTAGACAATAAACTATTGGCCTTAAAGTTACCTTGTTTATACGCCCTTCGGGGGCCAGGGGTCAGATTATCGGCACATGCTTTTAATACCGATGGGGAAATTGAACAGGTCTTATCTAGTCTAACTACTTAATTCTTAAGAGTTTTTTAAAAAATCATCCAAATATTGAAACGTAAAGAAATCAAATGGTTTTACGATAAGAAGACCTAGAGGGTCAATATGTATAAACTTTTTCTTTTCTTATGCATCGTTTTGTTTTTGCCAATGAACTTTGTTCAAGCTCAATCGGCATTTGAGAATGTGCTTAATAGAAATCAAGACTACAAAGAAATTACTGAAAAGCTTGAAAGCAAAGAATGGTTTAATAAAGGAACTGAAAAAGTAGGCGAGTTTTTAGAAAAAAGAAAAAATGAAAAACCTCTCTCGGCCAATGAGCAGGCCGAACTTTATTATCAAGGAAATGTTTCAGATAAACCGTGTGTGCATTGTCCACAATATTTAAATTTAGTTCGTGAAGTAAATAAAGTTGTTGCGAAGACAAAAGATAGTGGCGAGAGTGTTGAGGCTTATAACAATCGTATGATTGAATTAAATAAGCTTAAATTCCTTTATTTCGCTACTCGAGAAGTGAATGAATCCGGAACTGAAAGTTGCCAAAAATGGAATTCTTATGATCCGCTCAATAAAGTTGAATTAGGTGGAAATACCAAGCTTATCGCCGAAGAAGTTCTGCATATGCCAAACGTAACTTCAATTCAATATATGCCCCAAGGTAATGAGCAAGATATTTACTATTATTACCGCGGAGAAGGTGCCCAAAAAGACGTGATCATTGAAGTGAAAATGACTAAAAATGGCGAAGGTCGAGTTCGTTATTTTAAATACACTCCAGAAGACGAATTTGTGGCGAGTAGAGATTTACCAGATTTAGGAACACCACCAGTTAATTCAAATAATGAATCTGTCGCAAAAGATGATAATTATTTTGATCTTAAAATGGATGTTAAAACTCGCAAGCTTGTTCTTCCGACAGATGTTGAATTTGCGGAAGCGGGAACAACCACCGAGTTAAATGAAAATTTAAAATTAAAATCTAAGACTAATTTAGCTTTTAATACTCAGAATACCTCAATGTCGTTGGCCAACAGTACAGGGGATGATTGGTTAAGAGTTGAAGCTAAAAATAAAACTCAAGGAGACACTTCTTTTGCTACTACCATACCAGTGGAGTTTAATTTAAATAAAGAGAGTAACTTAAAATTAGGGGGAGCTCTTTCTAGAGAGATGGTGAGAGATTTTAATAAATCAGCTTCGAAATTTGATAATACAAATACGGTGAAGTTGGGTCTAACTGATCACAACCATGAATACTTAAATGCAGAAGTGATCTCAAAAGAAGAGGGAATGAGAAACGTGGCTTTGTCTAGTAAGTATAGTTTGGGTGAAGCAAGTAACGTTTCTGGTAAATATGAATTTGATAGCGAAGGTAGCAAAAAATATACTATTGGAAATGAAACACGTTATGGAGACGATAGTAGTATTACTGGGAAATACGAATTTGATAACAAAGGGAATCGCGCTTATTCAGTCGGCAATAAAACTAATATGGGCAATTACGGAACTTTGACGACAAGCTATGGTGTGACTCAAGAAAGAAAACAATTTATCGAATTTGGCCACGAAAAGAAAATTTCAGATAGTGCATCAATGGTTTTATCTGTGAAAACAGGTAAAGATCAAGAAACCACTGTGATGTACCAGTTTCAAGCTAAATTTTAATTTTTTGACGATGTTTTTTTACATCTGATCGTTGGCGTTTAGTTTCAACGCGTTCTCTTTGAGATGATTTTGTGGGTTTGGTGGGCAATCGTTTTTTAGGGGCAAACCAAATTGATTCAATGAGTGACTGGATATACTCGTATCCTGCCTTGATATTTAAGTATAATGAACGTTCCGTTTGATGGGCATGATAGACATGACCTACTTTATTAATGTGTTGGGCATATAGGCTTTGAAAACGCGCTTTTTGTTCTTCGGAGAGTAGAGGGCTTTCTCTAAAATCCCAAGACATGACTGCTTTGGTATTTGTTTTATTGATATTTTGTCCGCCAGCACCGGAACTTCTTGTCGCTTCGACATGTACTTCTTGAATCAGATGTTCTTGAATAAGCGTTTTAATTCGAAGGGGAAATTTTTTATCCATTAATTGACACCAACGATATCTGGAAAATTATCTCGAACAAAATCATCAATAAGATCCTTTGGCATGTCTTTAGGAAGTTGAGTTTTTTTCAGTTCGCTTATCGCTAATTCCTTTTCTTCCATCGTGAATGGTTTTTTTTCTCGAGGATTAATCCACCCCCAATTCCACTGGTACTTAAAC
>JAKLJM010000223.1 GCA_023151145.1 Bacteriovoracaceae bacterium
AATCCCCAGTAACCAAAATGAACTCTTAAGGGAAATTAATAGCAACATCTACAACTATAAAAAAGAGAAAAACGAAAAGTTTAATAAACAAATTGAGCAAAAAGTTTTAGCCTTAAAAAGGCTAACATCCCAAGATAAATTTATTAAAAAAAGCGACCTCGAACATTTATTTCAAGACATAATTACCCCCATTCAACAAGTAAGGGATAGCTTTTGGGAGATGCAATCTAACAAAGACGATATTCAAAATTTCAATTTCCTCAAATTATCTTTATCAAACCTCGATAATGTTTACAAAAAGCATAATGAAAATTTCATTGGAGAAGAAATCCTTAGGAACAAAGAACTATTTGATAAAGTTGAAAAAAATCCTCTCGTTTACTCACAAAGAAGATCCTGTGTTGTGAATGAAGAAAACAACCTTATTCTTGCCGGTGCGGGCTCTGGAAAAACTAGCGTCATGATTGCACGCTGCGCTTACCTTATCAACACACAAAACATTAACGCAAACGAAATACTCTTACTCGCTTTTAACAAAACTGCAGCAAAAGAACTTGAAGAAAGAGCACAAAAATATCTTCCAGGCTTAAGCATTCAAGCAGAAACTTTTCATTCATTAGGTTTAAAAATCATTAATCAATCACTAGAACACTCTATTAAAATTACTCCATTGGCAAATGACGAAGATGCCTTTAAAAAATACATTAGCAACTGCATTACTCAAATCTTAAAAAACAATTCAAGCCTAATGCAAGAAGCTCTACAGTCATTAGCGCCCGAGAAACTAGAAACTAAAAGTGAATTTGAATTTAAAACAGAAGAAGAATATTTAGAATTTATTAAAAAGAATCAATACAGAACACTTAAGGGGGAATTAGTCAAAAGTCAGGGTGAGCTTCAGATTGCAAATCATCTCTTTTCAAAAGGAATCAGTTACATTTATGAAGCTCCTTATCAGACAAAAACGTCCAACTTTGAAAAGGCACAATATTTTCCAGATTTTTATCTAGAGGAGCACGATGTCTATATTGAATTTTATGGAATAGATAAAAATGGAAACACAGCATCCTTTATCAACAAAGAAGAATATTTAAAAACAATCGAATGGAAAAGAGCTACACATAAACAAAACAGTACAAAACTTATTGAGCTTTACCACTATGACTTAGAAAGTGATAAACTCATACAAAACCTTGATGAAGCTTTAAGTAACTTAGATATAAAAGATAACTTGACTTACACTTCATTGTATTTCGATGTCATCAATGATTTTTTTGAAAATCTTTCAATCTCAGAAAAAATAATGAACGTTATTAATTTAACAAAAACAATAAACATTGATCAAATCATTGCACAAAAAAGACTAGAAGAATTTGAATCCTCAAAATCTGAAAAATTTATAGTAAAGCTTTCATTTGAAGTTTTCAAGCAATACAAATATCAACTTCAGTCACAAAATGAAATTGACTTTAGTGACATGATTATTAAAGCAACTGAACTTATAAAAAACGAAACGTATATACCAAAGTGGAAACATATTCTGGTAGATGAATTTCAAGATATTTCTCTAACAAGGGCTGAACTAATTAAATCTCTAAAAAACAAGGGGCCTGGCACTTCACTTTTTTGTGTCGGCGATGATTGGCAGGCAATTTACCATTTCGCTGGAAGCAAAAGTGAATTAGTTAGGAATTTTAAAGAGTTTTTTGGAAATTTTTGGCAAGAAACAATTGATACAACCTTTAGATTTAATGATCAAATCTCTATGGTTGCGTCAAAGTTTGTAATGGAAAATCCACTTCAAATAAAAAAAGACATCAAAACAGTAAAGTTCACAAAGCTTCCTAAAATAAATATAGCTTTAAAAAATAGATATAATTCTGAATTTAAAATAGTCGAATCATTTCTGCGAAAACTTCCAACCAACAATGACAAAAAACCCACGGTCCTTTTTCTTCACAAGGACAATCTCCCCCTATCCTTATTCACAGATCGATTTAACGAGAACCTTCGAAATAAATTTAGTAACTTTGAATATAAATTTCTGACTTATCATAAATCAAAAGGACTTGAAGCGGATTATGTCATAGCTTTAAACATGAAAAGTGGTGAAAATGGATTTCCAGCAGATAGAAACTTTATTTCAATTGAAGAAAAAATTAACCCTATCTCTGATACATATCCTTACGCTGAAGAAAGAAGAATTTTTTATGTCATACTAACTAGGGCCAAGGATGAAGTTCTTTTAGTATCCGACATGCAAGCTCCTTCTGTCTTTATTTCTGAATTAATTAACAATAAATACAATATAAATTTAGACGGAGCTGCTGATCATTGCCCGGAATGCCTGTCTGGATTTCTTGTTGAAAAAAGCACGAATGATGGTGTTCGGAAGTTTTTAGGGTGTAGCAACTATAAAGATCTTGGGTGTAAATATACAGAACGACTGGAATAAGGTTTAACGCTTTTAATTTGAAACTACAGTTGAATTGATGAGGTAAGCTTAAGATAAATGGTGGAGGTGGTGGGAATCGAACCCACGTCCGAAGAATCATCAGTAAAGCGGACTACGTGTGTAGTTTTGAATTATCGACTCAAAACGAAGTCTAGAAAGTTCAGTCTACTTACAAGCTCGGTGATTTTAAAGTGTCACTCCCGACTACTCACTTGCCTCTTTAAGGGGAGACACCCTTGTTGTCACGCTTGTTTTTATCGGCCGTAACCACCTCAACGAACGGGCTTAATTAATTAAGCAGCCATTGCGTAGCCGTAATCGTTAGATTCAGCATTTAATTTTGATCCCCTTTTTACCAGGACCTTGGTGATCAACCTGGACACGCCCACTAAACGTCAGTACTCCCCGTCGAAACCAGGGCACCCCCGAATAGATAAGTACCTACAATATAGCATCAAAATTTCAATCCGTAAGGGTGAAATTTGACCAATATTAACTTATTTCACTGCATTTTCAGCTACTTTTCAAAACTTAATTCCACTTTCAGCTTGCACGCCTCAAATTAACGAGTGCCGAATGCACTTTATACCTTACTAAGGTATACCTACTAAAGGTAATATCATAATGTCGATTCAAAGCTTTAAGAACATTGAAATTCAACATTTTTTTGAAAAAGGTATTGTTCCCAAAAAGGCAGAATGGCAGAATGATCTAAGATAGTACTTCGAAAACTTGATATGCTAAATGCTGCAAATAGTTTAGGTGATTTAAAAGTACCTCCAAATAATCGATTAGAAAAACTGAGAGGTGATTTAATTGACTACTACAGCATACGTATAAATGATCAGTGGCGTATCATTTTTAAATGGATAGATATAAAAAATGAATCTGGATTTGAAGTTGGAGCATTTGAAGTAGAAATAATCGATTACCACTTTTAAATAAAGGACTCCCCCCGATGTCACGACTAACCCTTGAACGCCCACCAACCACTCCCGGAGAAATTCTTGCAGAAGAATTCTTAAAACCCATGGGGATTACTCAAAAGGAATTTGCTGATCATCTAAAAGTCGATATCAAAGTCATTAATCGTCTAGTTAATAACAAAACCAGCCTATCCGCTGAATTGGCGTATAAAATTGCCGCCAGCTTTGAAACAAGTCCTGAGTTTTGGTTATCGCTGCAATTTGAAGTAGATTTATTTCATGCAAAGAAAAATCTAACGGAATTACCGCCACCATTATTAAAAAAGAAAATTAATTCTTAACCAAATCATTTTTCACAAAAAGTTACTTTACAAGCCCCCTCACCATCGCCTTCCCCACCCTAGAAAGTTGATGCTCTCCCTTATGATAAAGAACCACTTTATATTTAAGCCTACTCGCTAAAACATTTAATTCACTCACTACTTCTAGACCTTCTTCTAACATAAAATCAGGAAGCACTCCCACCCCACCTGAAAGCCTAACCATTTCGCGAATCATTTCCCAATTATCCACTTCATGAAGTTGGTAATTTGTTAACTCTTGCTGAAAACTTTTTTTCTTTTTGGCTTCATTTAAAAATTCGTCAACACCAGGAGAATCCATTGTGAGATAAAGATTATTTTTCATCGTTTTAGATTTTTTGTTATTCTTAATTACCGCAACGAACTCTCCCTCATGAAGCACAGTTCTTTTAAATTCGGGATGCACGCGATCTTCCATCAACACACAAAGCTCCGTGCGATTGCTCTGTAAATCTGCATATAAAGTTTTTAAATCGCCAAAACTAAGTTTTAAATTCACCTTGGGATATTGTTTGCTAAAATCAACCAGCTTCTCTTGAATCAACATCGGTCCCACTCCCATAGTGGTTCCAAGACTCATCACGCCTGAAATCTCCTCCACACTCTTTGAAAGATCATCTCGAATCGCTTCAAAACGTTTAAAAATCTCTTTGGCGTACTGATAAAGTTTTTCACCTTCATTGGTCAGTTTAAAACGATTTTTTGATCGAACCAGAATTTCAATGCCAAAAGCTTCTTCTAATTTTTTTAGTGCCAAACTAATGGCCGGCTGGCTTATGCGATGAAGGCTTGCGGCTTCATAGAGATTTTTTGTTTCCGCTGCGGTTATAAAATATTTTAAGTGATTTAAATTTGGTTCAATTTGTCCATTCATGCACTCTACCTTGAAGGTTTCTTGATAAGTAAATTTTATTATTTTAATTTATTTAATTAATTATACTTATATAACGAATCTCGCTATTCTCGCGAGAAAAAAGGAGATTCCCATGAAAAAAATAATCCTATTTTGTGCCCTAACATTTTCAACACATGGCCAGGCAAATGGTCCGGTAT
>JAKLJM010000224.1 GCA_023151145.1 Bacteriovoracaceae bacterium
TCTAGTCCCGCACAAGGACCACTTGATTTGAGAAACGTATCATCCACGATGGTGACAGGATTACTTAAGAGACGCGAAAGATCAACGGTCTGAGTAAGGCTTGAGTTCCCCGATAAAACAATTGGGTTGTCTAATAAGACGCGACCTTGGGTGGCCGAGACAGTGCTGGCCGAATTGGAAGAGGCACTAGAATCTTTTGTTCGTAATTTGGTTTGACCTACTTCCGGAACGCAAGATGAAGCACTTAGCATGACGAAAAAAGTCATAGAATAAAACGACAATTGGAGATCAAATGATCTCCAATTATTTTTTAGTGTTTTTTTAGCTTCGTGCTTTTTCATATTAACCAAATTTTATATTCACTAAAGCAACTATTGCGATAGTGATCCTACGCCAAGCTTTTGTAAGCTTGTCGGAGTAGAGAAGAGATCTTTAAAGAAATTTCTTCCATTATCTGCAGTGGCATCACATTCAATTTTCTTAGACTCTTCACCAATTCTACGTAATTTATCTTGAATCGGATTCGAGCTTGAAGCCAATTTCGCCTCATTAATAACACTTTCTAAGCTCTTTTCTGCATCAGCATATCGAGCATTTACCGATCCTTTTTCATCTCCACTTGCTGTTGCTTCACAAATTGGTTTCCCAGCACCATCTGAAGTAATTTGTTTACTCAATTTACTTAGAAATGATTTTTGAGCAGTGGTAAGTGGTTTTCCTGCGCTTAGATCATCTGGATTACTGATAACTTCTGAAAGTTTTTTACCTTCAGGGATTTTGATTTCAAGACCCATTTTATTTTTTAAGGCCGCAATAAATTCTTCGTCAGACAATTTAACTTGAGTACATAAATCAACATAGGCAATTTTAGATTCTTTAACTGCTTTTTTAGCTTCGCTAATTTCGGCCTGGTGCTCATCACACATATCTTTTAATGTACCTGCTACTTCTAGAGCTCCATCGTTTACATAAGCTTCAGCGCCCGCTTTACCGACATTTTCATATAAGTCACTTAATGACTTCGAACAATTAGGAAGAGGGTTCTTTTTAAGAGCACCAAATTTTTTACAAAATTGTCCAGCAGCAGCAGTGGCTTTCGCCTCAGCTTCAGCAGCTTTTTGGTTCATTTCATTGATTTGGGCCATAGAGTTTTTATAAACACCATCACACTTATCAGCTAAACCGGCCCATTTCTGTTTTTGTTCTTCCATGGCTTGTTTTTGTTTATTGATATAATCAACAAATAAACCATTATCACCAATGATAGAATCTGTTTGTGAAGTTAGCATTTCTTTGAATTTATCAATCTTATTTGGAAGTTCTTCTAAGAATTTCTGATCTCCACCACCTAATAAATCAACTCCAAATTTACCTTTGGCCAAGCTTGGAGCTTCTAGATACATATCTTTCGGTAACTCAAACTGAGTTCCTGGAAATCTTTGTTGTAAGTAGCCTACTAAGGCTTGAACAGTTGTTTGTTGTTGTTGATAGAGTTGATTTGAACGAGCAACTACTTGAGCAACATTTTCATTGTATTTTTTAGACAATAATTGGTTTTTTTGTTCGCGAACTTTTACTTGTTTGTCAGCTTCAATGAAACAAGCTTGAATTTCGCCTGCACATTCGTTGGCATGGGCAATACAAAAATTTGGGCTATCAGTTTTTATAGCTTCAGTACAAGCTTTATTTCCAGTTTTCTTTGCTTCACCAGAACAGCTTAAAACTTTTTCAGTAATGGCCGCTGATAATTTTGCAGTAAATGTATCATTAAGATTTTTATAATCACGAATTAAATTTACCGCGCGATCAACTTTCTTTTGTTGTGAGACTGAACGAGCAGAGCCAGTTGCGAACATATTATTTTGAGTATACTTTTGTTCACAGGCAGCGACTGTTTGCATGTAGAGATCATACGGAGTTTGTGTTACTCGCTGAGCTTGGTTGTTTTGGTAAGTAATGGTAATGTCAGAATATAAGGACTCAAGGCCTTTAATACGAGCTAATTTATCATCGATTGTTGTATCACTTTCTACAATTGCCTTTAAAGCAGCACGATACTTATCTCTCGCAGTCCCTCCGTTACCAGTTGATTTTTGAGAGAGAGCTCCAAGTACTTTTTCCAGAGGTAAGGCAACGCCACTTTCTTTGCCCGTTACACATTCGTTAATATATTCTTTTTTAAAGTAATCTTTTGCCCCAGAAATAAATTCTTCGGTATCAATGGAAAAGTTTTTATCCATTGCGGGAAGAGAGTATCCAGGTTGGATTTCTTTTAGCTGTGTAGCAATTCTGGCCGAAGTTGCTTTGAATTCTTTTAATTTTTCAGAAATGGCATCACGAACAGAAGGATATTTAAATTCTTTTTCAAGGGATTGTTGATCTGGATATGCTTCACTTAATGAAATTAATCCATCTTCTCTAGTTTTTGAATTCATTTTTTCAACAGCACGTCTGATGTCTGCTTCAATGGCATTTTTATTTTGTAAAAAATTCCCTGCATCTCTATTCACGGGAGTCATGTTTTGGAGAATGCCCGTTAATCCACCTTTTGTACTTCCTTCTTGTAAGGCTTGTGTACCGATGACATTTTGACAGTTTGGACTAAAGTAATTTGAAAGATTTCTGGTTTTTTCGGCATTAGATTGAGCACCACCAAAAAGTTCACTATTATTTTTCTCAATATCACTCAAGATTGCTTTATTGTTTTCACGAAAGATCTGTTGATCTCTCTTTAATTGATTTTGAAGAGCGGTGAGTGAGTTGATAGTATTTTTTAATTGTTGACCGAGAGCTAGTTTTTTATCTTCTAAACATTTTAACCCAACTGGTATTGATGAGTTTTGTCCAAGATTTAACATATGATCAAATTGATTAACCCAATTTTGCGCCACTTGTTTATAAGAACTCATCATTCCGACTTGTCCTGGGTCCATAGAAGGAGATTCACACATATTTTGTGGGAAATTTACTAGTGAGTTTGTAATTGTACATTCTGGAAAATATTTAGCAGGTGTCAGGTGACATGGACGACCATTTTGCATACAACCAGGTCCAAGTTTGGCCAGAAGATTAGCATTGTTTTCCATTTGAAGAATTTGAACTTTGTTATCGTTGTAAGTCTTCCAGATGTTAAGTGCACCGTTACCAATTCTTTCGATATTTTTCGAAAGTCTTTCATCTTCTGAAAGTGTTTCTTTTTCCTCGGCCATAACAAAAGGTAAATCAACTAATGTTGAAATACATAATGTGGCGATGACTTTTCTTAGGTTCAACTTTTTTTCCATACACTCATCCAGGCTAATTAGTCTTAATCTTTAGTCTTTTCGACGCTTTTGCAGAAAGAATTAATCTTAGCCTCTATTTTCAATCCAGAGCATAAAGGTATGGTAATACTTTTTCAGGCAAGCACCTGAAGGAAGAGGGAATATGGGGTGTAAACTCTATGAATTCATGGTCTTATGTTGATATTCTTGGCAAACTCATTTCAATTCATCTATAGATTGAACTGCCACAGAAGCTTGGCAAAAATGGCAAAAAATTCTTTTGGGAAACTATTTAGGATTAATCAATATCCAATAATAGATGAGACCAAAGAGTATGCGATATATGGCAAAAGGAGTAAGGCTTAATTTTTTTAAGACACCTATAAAAAACTTTATACCTATTATGGCAACGACATATGAAGTGACAAGACCTATTAAGAGTAGATGAAGATCGTGTAAGCTAAAATCACTATAGCTTTTTAAAAACTCATAAAGAGTGGCGGCACCAATGATCGGCACAGATATAAGGAAAGAAAAATCAGCAGCGACTTTTAAATTAAATCCACGCATCATGGCCGTTAAAATGGTAGCTCCTGATCTTGAGACACCGGGAATGAGCGCACAACACTGACCAAGTCCAATGATCAGCGCTTCTTTGTAGGAAATAGAATCAAGAGAAAGAATTTTTTCTGGGGGGCGGATTTTTTCTAAAATAATCATTATGACCCCGACAATAATCAGTGATCCGACAACCACTTCAGGGCGCATGAGGACGCTTTTAATATAATGACGAGATAAAAATCCAATAAAAAGAGCAGGGAAGATGGCAATGCCAATATGGAGAGCATTGAGTTTATGTTGTTTTTTGAATTGATTAAAATCTAAGAAATCTTTAAAACGTCCAGGGTAAAGCATCACTACCGCCAGGATGGCACCAAGCTGAATGATAATATTGAATGAATTGTATTTTTCAGGAGGAAGTTTATAAAAATCTGAAAACAAAATTAAATGTCCAGTTGATGAAACGGGAAGAAATTCTGTTAATCCTTCAATTACGCCTAAAAAAAACGCCAGTACCATATCGTTCATATACGACCAATCCATCCATGAAATTACTTTTAAAAATGATAATCAATAAAAAAGAATGTGAAAAGAATTATTGTCCACAATCATAGATGGCCAGATACTCACTTTGCTGTTGAGCTAGGGTTCTAGGAATACAATAAAGGTGATTATTCCATTTTAAACCTAAATTGTATAAGTCTAAAATACCATTTAAGTTATCTGAAGAAGTGGTATTTTGTAAGAATCTAAACTTAGCACTTTCTTCGTCTTCTTGCCCTGGAACTTTTAATAAAGAAACTAATACACCTTGGGCCATGACTCCTGAAGCACACATGCTCTTTAAACAAGCAAGCTCAGAGACGCTTGATAGATTTTTTACATAACCAGTACTCGAATCAAATTGATTAGCATTTAATTTAGAGGCTTCACTTGAAACGTATCGATTGGTATAAACACTTAC
>JAKLJM010000225.1 GCA_023151145.1 Bacteriovoracaceae bacterium
AAAACGTACATCCGTAACTACGAAAAAGTATTGAATAAGAGAAAAAAAGATAAAGACTTTTTAGAAACAAATAAGAATTAATCTTTCTTCTTATAATGTTGATAGCTTCTCATGATGAATTCGGGAGCTATCAACGTTATAATGATTGAAGCCATAAACACTAATAACTTAATATCACCATCAAACATATCACCATTATAAAATATTCTTAGAGCTCCCATCGTTATTAAACTCAACAAATAAGTCGCTCCAAATTGATCTATCCATTGAAGGCTTTTAAGTGAGTTGAAAAAGTCATGTGTCTTCAGCCAATCATAAACCCGTTGAACATAGTTTAATCTCAATAAAAATAGGTATGGAAGAAAATGTGCATAAAACATTAATTGTGGGTGAGCGAAAACTCCACATGAATAGCCAATATCAGTAGGTTGATTAAAGTAGCCTCCCCAGTACGGGATTCCAATCGCCAAAATAACAGATAACCAAAGAGCTAATTCTTTTTTAGAGAGCACTCGGCCGTCCCAATCATAGTGAAGAAATTTAGCGTAGCTAAATGTTAAGCTTGAAAGAAAAAACCAAGGAAGTAATGGCCATTCACCATATAAGGTATCGTTACAATCGCCGATCAATGCGACCTTTAACCAAAGCGGGAGCCAGGAAAAATCATAAGACCAAAACGGAATGAGAAGCATCAGTGCAGATACGACCATAATGATAATGTTGGTTTTTTTTTGGGCAAAGAAAGGTTTTAAAAAATGAATAATAATTAACGTCGTCACCGTGTAATGGTAAAAGGTCCATTCTGTTCCAAAAAAAGGAGCGTTCTCTGGATCATAATAAAGATAGCTTAAAAAAAGAAAACCGCCGAAAGCGAGTATCGATCGATGCAGATTAAAAATTTGTTTTTTAAATTTTAATCCCATGGCAAAAAAGACACAAAAGGTAGCGATAAAAGCCGTGTAATAAAAAATGCGAGAATAGGTAGTAAATAAGAGAAGGAACCAATGAGTATCAATTGTGTGTTCCGGAAAATTCAAATATTCAGTGCAATGATAAGTGACACCAGGGACAATAATTAGAAATTTTACAAAATCTAAAAAAAGCAATCGCTTTGGTTTATACAGTTGAGGTGTTTGCTCAGACATTAATTCCCACTATGTTGTTTTAAATATGTTAAAATAATTTTAGAGAAGGAGTCTAGTTTGTTTTTACATCGACCTGAGTATAAAGCTCAGTTAGTTAAATTATTAACCATTGTCTTTGCTTTTTGTTCAATAATGTATGAATTGTTGTTGGCGCAATCACTCTCTTCTACAATGGGAAATACCATATTAAGATACAATATGACGATTGGTCTTTATGTGGCAGCGATGGGATTTGGAGCAATCATATACTCTCGACTTGATCATTCATTTAAAGACGTTACATTTATTAAAGTTGAAACATTGTTAGCGATTTTGGGGTTTTTTGCACCATTTTTGGTATTAATATTTGATTCATTAATGTTTAAAACATCACAGAATCTGAGCTTACATTTCTACAGTAGTTCAATTCAATGGCCCATTTTTTTCTTTAATCATTTTTTAATTATTGCGATTGGATTTTTGTCTGGTTACGAACTTCCAATGCTGATGGATATGTATAAACAATTTTCTAAAAAATCATCAATGCAAATTCTTGCAGTAGATTATGTAGGGACTCTTTTGGGTGCCTTGTGTTTTCCTTTGCTCATTCTTCCGTATTTTTCTATTTTTAAAATCGGCTGTGTGATCGCAATGATAAACGTCTTCTTTACAATGTTTTATATTCGTTTTTTTTGTTGGAAAAAGGGATTAGTAAAATATCTGTTATTTTTAATGACGTTATTTCTTTTGATTGGTGGAGAAGTTGTGGGGTTATTTAGTTTTGAAAAACTAGTAATGAACAACTTTTATTACCGATGAATAAATTCAGCAAAGTAGAAATCCTCACTCTTTCCGCTTTGCTTTCAGCATGTAGTATTTTGTATGAATTAATGTTGGCCAATGTTTTATCATTACTAACTGGAAATCAAGTTTTGTGGCAGGCCGTTACCATCGCTGTTTATGTCGGCGGGCTGGGGTTTGGCGCCTATTGGTCTGAGAAAATAAAAGAGCCTCTAAAATATTTGGTGCGAGTTGAGTTTTTAATTTCAATCTTAGGTGGAGTTTCTTTATTATTGATTTATTTTGTCCATGGCGTTCAAAATTTTTCAAAATTTCTTTTATTTATTGCTTCTGGATACAGTGGGGGAGCCGTTATTGGTAGTGAGCTTGGGTTTGAGTTAAGTTACTTAGCGATTACCCAAATGATAACATTGGCCATCGGTATTTTAACCGGTCTAGAGTTACCAATACTTTTAAAAATCAGTGAAGAAAACTCTAATGAAAAAGTTAAGGAAGGAGAAGTTTTAGGCGCCAATTATTTTGGTACTCTTTTTGGGACAATTTGTTTTTCATTTTGGATGAAGCCTAATTTTGATTTATTGAACTCCGCCGTATTAACAGCTTCGCTTAATTATTTGATCTTGCTTTATTTAGTGTGGAAAAGTTCAAAAAATATTTTCAAGAAGTTTTTCTTTGTCACTTTCTCTCTTTGCTTTGTTTTTCTTTTCAAATTTAATAATTATTTTATGTCTGAGTTCTTAAAGTTTCATTACTATCTTCCAAGATTTACCTTCCAAGACAGAATTCCCAAAGAAGATCTTCTGAGGACAGTGCTTAAGCAACCTGAAATAGAGCGCTCTAAGTCTTTGTATCAATATTTGGATTTCGTGACATTTAATCAAGATAAAAAAGATTTTACTTTTAGCCTGGATCAACATTTTCAGTTCAATTCTAAAAATGAACATTTTTATCATCAATCCTTTGCCCATGTTCCCATTATGTTTAGTGAGAAAGTACCTAAAGATATTTTGGTCTTAGGAGCAGGGGATGGTCTTCTTATTCGAGAGCTAAATCGCTACAACGAAATTCAATCAATCACAAATGTTGAACTAGATGAAGCAGTCATTAATGTCGCGAAAAATGATCCAAGGGTACTCGCCTTAAATAAAAACTCTTATTCAGATCCAAGGGTGAAAATTGAAATCGGAGATGGGTTTTATTATGTGCGAAACACCGATAAATATTTTGATGCAATATATGTAGATTTTCCTTACCCAAACAAATTTGACCTCGCTCGACTTTATAGTATTGAAATATATTCTTTTTTGGCAAAACGGCTTAAAGCGAACGGCTATATTATTTTAGATGCACCTCTAGAGAGCGAAGTCAGTAATAATTTAGGTGAAGCTGTAATGGATGCCCCGTTTTCCAGCCAGAATTTTGAGACAAACTCAGTCCTACTAAGCTCGCTATCTTTTGCGGGGTTTCGTTATCTGTTCCCTTTTGAAGTTAATGGTGAAACGTTTATCATAGCTTCAATAAACCCCATTCACTTAGATGTTGATATGGATACCTCTATTAATAAAAATATGTTTTCTGAGGAAGTATTTCACTTGGTGAAAAAGATCCGTACTCAACAATTTCCGCATGAGATTAGTGAGAAACACATTAATTCTGTCTTTAGTCCAAAAATCGGTCTTGGTAGATACTAGATACTATCTACGCCTGGGATATAAAAAATTAAATTATTAGCTTGAAACAATTCACGAGTGTTTTCTTCTAGCGATTTTTGTTCGCTTAGTGGAGCTATATTTAGTTTTTGAAGCCAGTCATTTAAAAGCGAAAAGTTTTCAATTCTTACCTGTCCAAGAAATAAAGTAGTACTACTTTCTAAATGGTGTAAGGGATTTGGTAACCATAATTTGAATTTTTCATTTTCTTCAATTAGTTGAGACAAGTTGAATTCATCAATTGCACCAATCTCATGAATGATGTCTTGAAGATCTTGTCCTTTATTAATGAGAAAATAACCAATTTTCTTTTGATCTTTTAATTGAAAAAACACATCAACCGAAGACATTTGAAAAATATTTTCCCAGTCTTGTGGAGAGCGATCTACTTTTACATATTGTGAGAATGAATTTTTATAGCACTGGAGGAGAAATTCTTTCTCATCGATACTTAACATGTTTAATTTTTTATGTGAAAAGGACTGAAGATTGACAAAATTATCATTTCCCGTTTGAAATATTTGACCTACTTCATAAAAATGAAATTTTTTATAAAGTTCTTGATGTCCACTCCAAAGAAAGTGCAGAGCATGTTGATGTTGAAATTTTTTTAACACATCTGTAAATGCTAGTTTAAATAAACCACGGCCTTGATATTCTTTCTTAATGCATATTCCACCTAGGAATAGGACTGGGAGCTTGATGTCCTTAAGAGTGAAATTTATTTCACGAATACCAATGTGGCCGATTAGATTTTGATTTAAAAAAATAAGAAAACAATTTTCCCAATTATTACTATTCACTAGAGGGTAAAAATCTCGTTCATAGCTATTATCTGCACTATAGGCGAGCTCTTGCTCTATAATGCGAATAACTTCTTCATAGTAATCAGGGAGTTTTGATAGTGAAATAATACTAATAGTGTTGTTCATTAATAAAATGTAATTGGTTTCTTCCTTTTTTGTCTATTTTTCAGCTTTTTTTCACTGACGAGATTAATCAACTACTGAGCTTTGTCGAAAATTCAACAACTTGGACGTGAAAATTGTCTATTTTTTTTTCACTTTTTTCTAAAGCTTTCTAAAAAGTAGTCGATTAGTTATTGACTGAAGTTGTGAGAACTAAAAAATCT
>JAKLJM010000226.1 GCA_023151145.1 Bacteriovoracaceae bacterium
TTTTCTTTCTCACTTAAAAAACTGAGAAGATAGATTAATGTGCTCTGTGATTTTAAATTCAATGGCAAATGTTGCAACTCTTCAGTGGCTTCCATACTCCAATCTGATTTCTTTTCTAAAAGGGCCAAAATGGAACGATAACGATCGTCTGGCTGAAAATCCCCACGTTGATTTTTAAAAAAATTCATTGGCCGATGATTGGCGGAGACAATAAATCCACTCTCAGGATTTTCACTGAAAGGCAGCTCTGAAAATAAATAGGCATCGGTTGCCAAAGCCGATCTGCGATCGCCACTTAAGATCCGATCACTCATAAGGCCATTATTTTTTTTAAGCACCTCACCAAACATCCACCAAGCGATATTGTCTTCGTTATCGGCATACAAGACATTTAATCCCGGTGCCACACCTGTGGCAACTGCGCTCTTAAACTCTTGCATATTTTTAGCAAGTCGCATTTGATAAAAACTGGCAATGGGATCATTGTGTGGTCGATAAAGCGACCAATGTAGGGCCAGATCACGTAGTTCAGGTTTTTTTGTTAAATCGTAAACTTCATTTAAAAGCGGACCAAAAAAACTCACTTGGCGAGTAAAGAGATAGGGAATTTCTCCCTTCACTTTTATTTCCACAGGCATATTTTCAAATTTTACTTCTTCACCGTCTAACTCATAAGTTGTGTCCGATAGTCTTTTGAGACGATAAACATCCATATCATCAGTCAAACTCATGGTGAGACCCCAAGCTTTTTGATGTGAATGATACAGAACCGGGAAAGGAATAAGTGGAAGATAAAAACCATAATCTTCTCTTTTTTCATTGGGGTTTTCACTCTCGATCACTAAATGGGCTTCCATCCAAAGATTGGGCTTAGAAAATGAAATATGGGGATCATTGGCCAAGAGAGCTCGCTTATGAAGAGTTTTAGACTTTCCAATTAACCAGCCATTGGAGCCTTCAAAAGGAGCAAAACCGTTTAATAAAAACTGATGAACATACTCAATACCAGTGGTCTCAGATTTTATATAATGAGAAATTTTTTGATACAAAGAACTTGGCTCGCTTCGTAAATCTTCGAATAAGTCATTTGTCGCATTATCTTTTAACGTTGATAAAAACGAGTCTTGCCTTAGGCCGATACCAAAACTATAAGACATATATCCGATAAAAGCGTAGGCATCTTCCAGCGTAAATTCCTTCACGGGAATACCTAAAAGGTAAAACTCAAGAGGTCTTGGGTTATTTCGTATATAAGAATTTACACCGTGATAAAAAGCGTCAGCTTCTCTTTTCATTTGTTCTGAATGAGGGTGAGTGGCAATAACTTTTTTAAAGTGCTCTACAAAATTTAAAGTGCGATAAAGTTTATCGACAGGGAGAGCTTTTTTACCAATGATCTCTGCCAGCTCTCCGCGGGCAACTCTTCGATGAATCTCCATTTGAAACCAGCGCTCACTGGCCATGACATAACCTAACGCCATCATGGAATCGTCTGAATTTTTTCCTTTAATATGAGGAATTCCCCACTGATCTCTGATGATTTCAACTGGATTTCTAAGACCTTCGAACTTTTGTTCTCCTTCTAAAGGAGCAAGGCTTCGGTACTGAAGAAAAAGAGCTGCTCCCACCAAAAGCAAAATGAGACCAAAAAAAAGGGATAAAATTCTTTTTGCCCACATAAAAAGTAGATTTGGTTTTTTCACAAATTCCCTCAATAAAAGAAATAATCCTCTTATTAGAGCAAGAGAATTTAAAAGTGACTAGATGGGCTGAGTGAATTTTGTCAAAAAGCGAAAGATATGAAAGCATCATTATATAGAAACTTTGGATTAACATGGAAAATCTAATAATAAAGCCACGCCTTCATCTTCCCGATTGCCTACGTCTCATCGCCATGGCTTTGATGATTTTTTATCATTTCTCCTATGATTTGGTCTTCTTTCGTTTCGTCTATTTTGACATTATGACCGAACCCTTTTGGTGGTTTCTTCCCCGTCTCATTGTTTTTCTCTTTCTATTCACTGTGGGGTGGTCACTGCATCTCGTCCACGCAGAAAATATCAAATGGAAGTCTTTCTTCAAACGATTTTTTAAAATCACGACTGCTGCTCTTTTGATATCACTAGTCACTTACTTTCTTTTTCCCGATCGCTGGATATATTTTGGAACACTCCACTGCATTGCTCTTTCTTCTTTAGGAACCCTGGCGTTATTAAAATCTCCACGCCTTTCATTCATTTTGGGACTTTCACTTTTAGTGAGTTCAATGTTTGGCCATAATATTCCTTGGATAAAACTACCCCATGCAGCAATGGATCATGTTGAACTCTTTCCATGGATCGGAGCGTCTTTTTTAGGCAATGCCATGGCCTATTTTTACCCTAAATCATCCTCACTTCAACGACTTGAGCATCTTCGGATTTTTCAAAAACCATTATGGGGAATAATGCAAAAAATCTCTGAACACTCTTTGTTTATTTATCTGGTACACCAACCAATTCTCTTCGGATTTTTTTATACGATAAATCTCGTATTCTCTCGATTTCAAATTCCTAACTGATAAAAAAAATGATAAAACCCTTATAAAAATTAACCTGACAAAAAGGTCTCGTCATGTCATCTAAATCTCTCAATTGGGATAAAATCGAACGCACCATTGGTGGATTGAAATTCGCAGTGGTCATCGTTCTTGCCTTCACCATCTTTATGATTGTTGGAACATTTATTGAAAGTTATTACGGCACAGATTTCGCTAATCGAATGGTGTATAAAACATGGACCTTTATGTTGGTTCAGTTTCTCATGTTGCTTTCTATTATTTTTGCCGCTTTCTTAAGACTTCCTCCCAAAAAAAGATTATACGGTTTTTACACCATTCACTCGGGCCTTGTGGTCATTGGAATGGGATCGTTAATCACTTATGTTTCGGGAATTGATGGATCAATAACATTAGCGCCAAATTCACCAAGTCGCCAAGTGGTCTTAAACCGCGATGTTTTAAAAATTGTATATCCTGAAGAAGGAAAACAAATCACAAAATTTTTACCCTATACCGCTTTTAAAACCAATCTAGATGAAACTTATGAACAGTTTACATTTAAAGAGTTCTATCCTTTTGCCGAACCTCTTTTTACTTGGACTGAAGCCAAGGAAGTCTATCCTCCGGAAGTTTTTTACCATTCTTCAACATATCATTTCAAGAATGCTTTTGCGGAACAAGAATTCACACTCTCACTACACCCTGAAGCCACTGAATTTGATTCTACATTTTCAATGGGCCCACTTTCAGTGAGTTATCTTCCTTTTGGAATGGCTCCATGTTTTGCCAAAAATAATCCTTCAAAACTTATTCTTTGGAGCGGAACAACTCATACATGTACAGTTCCAGAGGAATCAAAAGTCCAAATTAAAACAACCAGCAGTGGCACTCGATTTATCGTTGTAGAAGAAAATGGAGAACTCCTCTCCTTTTTCCCTGACGTTTCTCCGTTTCCTCTAGATCAAAATATGCAGGTGATGAAAAATTCTCAATCAAGAATTTTTTCTAAAAAACTTTTTGAAGAAAAACCTCACCTCTTTTTATTTGGTAAAGCAGTTGGTTATTACAATAAAGACGAACAAAAGTGGATCATGAATCCCATGAATACTGATGGAAAACCAGAAGTGTTACCATGGATGAGTGCTGAAGTTCGCTTAGTTCGCCACGAAGATCAATTAATTCCGACGAACTTCCCTGAAGCAGTCGTTCCCATTCAACAAAATAGTCAACTCATAAAAGGTAATCTTCGCGCTCTTTCCATGGTCGTACAAGGAAAGACTTATTGGATTACGAACATGAATCCTCTCTCTCTTGATGTCGGTGGGAAAAGAGTAAATTTTTACGTGACAAAAGAGACTCTAACAATGCCATTTGAATTAGTATTAACAAAATTTAAAATGGACAAAGACCCAGGAACCAATAATCCGGCCAGCTATGAATCTTTTGTCAAACTTTTCACTTCAAATGGAAGCTCTGAGCACCACATTTTTATGAATAATCCTTTAAAGTTTAGTGGTTTTACTTTCTACCAAGCTTCATATGGGCAAGACGATAACGGTAATTATCAATCAACATTAAGTGTAAACGTCGATCAAGGACGCTTTCTAAAGTATTTAGGGAGCTTGATGTTAGTGTTTGGATCATGGTGGCATTTTTATATTAATAGACGTAAATCTAAAAACGAAACAAATGGAGTTTCGGCATGAAAAATTATTTTTCCCTTTTTGTTCTCCTGTTTTTATCTCTCACTTTCACCGAAAATACTTTGGCGAAAAATTATTTTTGCCAACAAGAACTTGAATCCCTTCCCATTCAGCAAGGTGGCCGTGTAAAACCTCTTTACGTACATGCCTCAGAAGCTATTAAACAGCTTACGGGAAAAAGTAAAATTGGAGAATTTGGTGCCTTAGAAGCTTATTGTTTGCTTTCTTCAAGAGCTTTAGGGATTCCAAATGAACTAAAAGTTATGGCCAGAATTGATCACGTTGAAGTTCAAAAGTTTTTAGGACTTTCTGCTGATCAACATGAAGTTGCGTATGATGATTTAATCGGCAGATTAGATGAAATACGTTTGGCCTTTATGCGAATCAAAGAAAATAATTCTTACAAAAAAAGCCTCACTGCTCTTTTTAATAGCATTCATCTTTACCAAGAAATCACGAATGGTGAAAACTGGCTCTTGGCCGAAGTGAACG
>JAKLJM010000227.1 GCA_023151145.1 Bacteriovoracaceae bacterium
ATAATATCGACCGATGGGATCTTTTTCTATTGTGGTTAGGGTAGGTTTTTTAAGACCTATTTCTTCGAAAATATTATTCTCTATTTCTAATGTATCTAAGTTTCTTAAGTCCAGATTGCATTCAATCAAACATGTACCGTCTTCATAAACAGCACACATCCTTCCAAAAGTTTGAGCGTCGCCGTTAAACTGTACTGGTAATTGGTCATTTGGAAAACTTGTGTGGTCAGAACCTTTAATGTCCATAAACCAATCAAGGACGTTTTTTAAAAACGGGATAGGAAGTGAGAAACCATATTTGTTACGATAAAGAATAAACCCGGCCCCTGCAATCATTAAACTTTTTCTAAATTCTAATGAAGAGTTTCCAGTGCTCACAATAAATTGAATATTTCTTAAAAAAGCATGGTTACGAATTTTTGAGATCATTTCAAGAACAGTGAGTTCAGGATCATCACCGTTGATGACAATAATATCAGGAAGCTCATTAAAGATATGATCAAAAGCCAGTTGTTTGGATTTTAGGTGCTTAATTTGAACTTCGTCACCAACGATGGCGTTGTTGATATACCAAAATAATTCAGGTCCCTGATCAATGACTACAATTTCCATGACTCCATTTTAACATCAATTCAAAAATCGTCCAAATTTCAACTAAAACCAGCAGATATTGCGGTTTTATCGCATTTTTGAGGACAGCTTGTTTTGATTGCTCAATATACGATTTTTTATGTATACTTTTAAAAGGAGTTGAATATGGGAAAAAATTGTTGCGCTCACGACCACCATGAGGACTTAGCCCCTCAATTACATAAAAAATCTTTTAGAAATATTCTTATTTTTTCAATGTTCGTAAATTTTGGAATGTTTTTTATAGAAGTTGGATATGGATACTTTGCGAAGTCATTATCTTTAAAAGCAGATGCCATTGATTTTTTCGGTGACGGTGTAAATTATCTAGTTAGTTTGTTGGTGATCAATTCCGTTTTAAGTTTAAGAGCAAAAGTTTCGATGGCCAAAGCTTTAACCATGATTATTTTTGGTGTTGTCATTTTAATTAATGGTGGAATGCAATATTTAAGTGGAGATGTTCCGAACTCATTTACCATGACTTGGGTAGGAGTGTTGGCGCTCGTTTCAAACGTCGCCGTTGCAGTTTTATTATTTAAATTTAGAGAAGGTGATAGCAATATGCAATCAGTTTGGTTGTGTTCGAGAAACGATGCCATAAGTAATATTGCAGTTGTTTTTGCTGCTGGCGGTGTTTATTTAACATCTTCGGCATGGCCTGATCTGTTAGTCGCAGCGTTTATGGCCATTCTTTCTTTGTCATCAGGATTTCAAGTTTTAAAAGCAGCTCGTTTAGAATTAGCAACATGTAAAAATTAAAAAGCCACCTTGCGGTGGCTTTTATTATCGACAAATTCCAGTTCTTTCTACGATTCTTTCAGTGGCCGTATCATCGCCAGCAAATGTTGCTAAATGTTTCTCACTATTGCGTTCGAGCAATTGTAATTTTAAATCACGGAAAGTTGTTTTTATATGGTAGTCCACATGACGGTAACCTGAGTGTGAGATTGTTACAGGATGACATTGGATATCACAGTTTCTGATGTTGTTAGTGACCGTACAGACTTTATCACAACGTTGTTCTGTCGTTGTCCAAGTACAAGATTCTGTCGTCGTTCTAGAATCCGATCTTTCAATATGTGTATAAATATTTCCGCGCACATCAAATGGTTGATCGAGGTCAGCACCAGAAACTCTAATTTCTCCATTAGATGTTGGAAGATGAATATCTTTTTCAGTTTTTAAAGGAATTTTAAAATTATCTCTTCCTTCAAGTTTTAGATTAAAATTTTTATCACCCAACGCACTTACTGTTGCCGTATAGAGTCCTGGAGATAATGAAACGGTTTTTCTTTTTAAATTGAGAAATCCTGATTTCTTTTTTACTTGCATCGTTTCACGAATATCTAATTGTCCTGTGATATCCACACATGAAGTTAGCATTAAAGATAAACCAATGAGCATTAGAACCTTTTTCATTTTTCCCCCTCAGAAAAAATTGCAAATAATTGTCCCGATTCCATCATGAGACGAATCTATCAAGAGCAAGTGTTATGCCAAAGTTTTTTTCTTTACGATTGTAAAAATTACAAGGATTTGGCTTAAGACTGAATTGTCACTAGGGCCAATTTGACCTAGTATGAGAGAGAATATCGAATATTTTTTAACCCGAATGACACTTTTTATGAAAGAAAACGAAAAAATGTATTTTTTAGTCCAGGTCAGTTTCGACGGAAGAAAACTACATGGAGTACAAGAGGTCGCGGGTTTTAATACACTTAGTAGTGTGATTCGTGTTGCCTTTAATCAAAAGTTTCCACTTTCTGAAGTATCAATTATGCGCTCTTCGCGATTAGATAAAGGAGTTTCGGCCAGAGAACTTTATTTACAATTAATAGTGAATAATGATTCCTTCGCCTATTCATCGATTGAAATTGAAAATTGGCTTATAGCTTTTACGGCCAGTGAGCATTCGATAAAATTCTTATCAGTAGTTAAAACTCAGAAATTTCATTTGTTGGCATTAACAAAACAAAAAACATATCGCTATTTTTTTACTGATCAATATACAACGGATCCTTTTGTAGTTTTTGTTAAGGAAATACTGAATCAAGATCTTATCGATTGGGCCATTCAAGAATTTATTGGTGAACATCATTTTAAAAGTTTTTCGATCAGAGATAAGTCCGAAGAAAAAGATTTACGAAAAATAATCCATGCTGAGTTATTAACTGGAGACTTTGATTTGTCTCCATTGAGTGATCAATTGTTAAGAAATGTTTGGTGTTTTGAAGTAACAGGAGTAGGTTTTATGCGTGGACAAGTTCGCATGATGATGGGGGCCTTACTTAAGCTTTGCTCTGGTCAAATTACGAAAGATGATTTTCAGAATGCACTTAAAGGAAATAATCCGGTCAATCAAAAAGTTGGTTTTAAAGTACCCGCTGAAGGCTTAATTCTCTGGGAGACCATTTTAGAGGAAGTAGAAAATTAATAATCAAAACCAAATGCTAGTCCAACTCCACGTTTTGGAGCAGGAACTAAAGTGAGCCAATAATCTGAACCTTTTTCTAGATTATAGTAAACCCCCCAAGCATAACTGGCCCCGATGGTAATTCCAGCAGTAATATCATGTAGGTAATGAAAATCATCATTGATTCTACTTGTGGCTATAAAGCTCGCAAGCGCATGAGCAGCTCCTCCCCATACCCAACCATGTTGAGCGGCAACGACAGATGCGAAGGCGAAGGATGCAGAGGCATGACCAGAAGGAAATGAATGTTTATCATCAGGATAGCCTGGTCGCTTTTCCTTAATGGCATATTTTAGCGCACTGGTTGTTCCAAAAGTGTAGAGTGTTGCTCTCATCATATGTTCAGCACGCTTTAAGGACTCAGGGTTTTGATGCTGTTGATACTGATAGTAGTGATAGCTAAAATAAGTGAGATTGAGTAGTCCATATCCAACGTAGTCACCAATGAAGCCTAAATTACCAAGAGGTTTAGCATCTTGAAAGGACACTCTCTGTCGATAAGCAATGTTTTTTTTGGTTATGTACATCATTGCTGTGGTGATAGAGCCTGCCCCTAAAATCCATACAGCAGGAGTTGTGATGGGACTTTTTAGGTCACTTAAAATCAAATCAGTTTTAGTTGATTCGGCACGAACGACGTTTGAAGTTACTAGAACAGAATAAAGAATTAAAATGATTTTTAAAATTTCCATATTAATCCTAAGTTCGTTTCATTGCGTTCTATTTCATAATCAATTCCACTCGTATGTTGTGTATCAACAACATTAAAGACATAGGACTCACGTAGATGAATTAAATAGAGAGTAAACTTTTGTGAAAGTTTTTTTAAAAATTTAAATTCTCCGCCCCAGATAAACCCCTTATCAGTGATTCTGGTGTAGAGGTTGTTTCGTGTATTGAAATCTGTGGTGTGATAAAAATAGGGAGATATTGATATGTCTAAGATGGGATTTTCAAATAGATATCCAACTTGAGCTCCAAAGACGGAGTAGGCTTCCGTTATTTCTTTATGTCCACCATCAACCAGGTAACGTTTTTTTCTTCCTATGATCTCTGATTTTAATTCACCTAGAAAATAATGTTCATGGTGTTTATGGGCCATTAACATCGCTAATTGAAAATCGAACCCACCATAGGCCATATTGGTTTCTTTTGGCGCTTGCAATGAGCCTTTGGAACCTAATTGAAATGCGTATTTGGATTGATCAGTCGAAAATTGTAGTTCTTTTTTTAGACGTAAATCATAGCCTTGAATACCATGAAAATGAATTTTTTCATTTTTAAGATTCAAGCTACTATCATAAAACTTTTCCACTTTTCCAGACTGGCCAGCTGAAATCATTAAAGAGAGGGTGAGATCTTGAAAAATGTTTTGAGAGTATTCAAATTCATGCCTAATATATTTAGCATCATTGTGTGTCAGTACTTTATCTTTTAATTCGTATTCAAATTCTGTTGAATCATAACCTATCTGATAACTTATTTGTTTTTGATTTTCTTCTAACAATGGAAAAGCTTGATAATGATAGTGCTCGTAAGCAAGTGGACTTGCCATGAAAATAAGAAAAGTTAGTGAGATGGTGAAATAAATCATTCCACCATCTTAGAAAAAAGTTATTTTTTCGGCAAT
>JAKLJM010000228.1 GCA_023151145.1 Bacteriovoracaceae bacterium
GCGTGTGGATGAAGGATACCTGATGGAATTAAATGGAGAACAATCTTTTTTGTGCCTACAATAATGGTGTGACCAGCATTATTTCCACCTTGGTAGCGAACAACCAAATCGCTTTTCAGTGATAAAAGATCCGTGATTTTCCCTTTACCTTCGTCTCCCCATTGAGAGCCAATGATGGCGAGAGTTTTCATAGTGAACGCCCCTTAAGATTGAAATGAATGTTGAGTGTACGGCCGATTATACAGAGAGTGGGAGGAAGTGGCCATAGGGGCAGTCGATTGCCCCTACGGTTTAAGTCATGAGATATTAAGCTTTTACTTCATTTAACAAATTATTTTTTTCAAAAAACTCTTTCATTTGAAAGACGGCCATTTCACCAACTCGAAATTGAGCTTCTTCAGTGCTTGCACCAAGATGTGGTGAAAGTGTGAGATTTGAGAGTTCTAATAATTTATTAGGAACTGGAAGTGGTTCAGTGGCAAATACGTCAAAGCCTGCGCCTCTAAACTTTTTTTCTTTCAAAAGTTCGTATAAAGCTTCTTCATCAACGATACCACCACGAGAAGCATTAACTAAAATGGCTTCTTTTTTCATCATACTCATTAATTCTCTATTAATCATACCTTTGGTCCCTGGTAAGAGCGGAGTATGAAGTGAAATGATGTCACAAGTTTTAAAAATTTCTTCTAAGTTTTGTGCTTTTTTACAATGTGGCATGTCTGATTTTTCTAAGACGGGATCAAAGAATAAAACTTCTGGTTCAAAACCAGAAATTCTTTTTGCAACGATTTGTCCAATTCGTCCAAATCCAACGATTCCAACTTTCTTTTTCCAAAGTTCAAGACCGGTAAGAGAGTTTTTCTCCCACTTTCCTTCTTTCATTGTTTTGTCGGCAATAGCAGTATTTCTTAAGACACTCATCATCAGTGCAATGGCATGTTCTGCTGCAGAGTTATTGTTTGCTCCAGGAGTGTTAGCAACTTTAACACCTTTTTCCTGACATAATTTTTTATCGATATTATCTGTGCCTTCTCCGGCACGAATAACAATTTTTAAATTTGGTGCTAAAGCTAATAATTCAGCATTCACCGTTGTGGCTGAACGAATAATTAATCCGTTTACTCTTGGGAGTAGGGCTTTTAATTCATCTTGAGACACTTTTGAAGTCGGGTGTACTTCTAGTGAATCAATTTTTTTTAATTCTTCAAATAAAGTTTTATCAAATCCATCTGGTACTACTATAAAAGGTTTCATTTTTGTCTCCATGAAAAAGAATGCCCCCTCATTATAAGGGGGCACGAGATCTTCTCCAAGTTATTTTTTATAACTTTTAATTAAGAAGCAAGGGATTTGACTTCAAGGCGAACTTTAAGATGTTTTAACGTTTCTTGTAGTTCGTGGACGGTGGGGAGTTGGCCGAAATGAGTGT
Organism: Bacteriovoracaceae bacterium; assembly: GCA_023151145.1. Lineage (GTDB taxonomy): Bacteria > Bdellovibrionota > Bacteriovoracia > Bacteriovoracales > Bacteriovoracaceae > Bacteriovorax. The sequence goes on from JAKLJM010000228.1 coordinate 1,430, forward strand.
TCTCAATAGTATTTTTAGAGATGAAATCATACAGATCAATCTGTTTGGATTCTTCATGATTTTGTAAGAAGGCTCTCCATAATGATCGACCATAACGTTGATGGTTTTCCATGATGCTCATGATGAGCTCTTCACGTTTTTTTGATTTCAGATCATAGACTTCACCTTTTGGCCCCATTTCTAGATACCAAACTTTGTAATCCGATCTTCCTTCAATTGTAGTGAAATTTTCTGAAGCGATAATGAGAAAATTCATTGGTAACATGTGAACGCCTCCTGTCGTGTGTGCAAAAATCTTCTAATTCCTTTAGAAGATGAGTTGATCATATCCAGATCCTCTCAAAATGCCCCAATATAAAACTTCATTTTGACTTACAAAAAGTTGTCAAATGTAAGTGGAGTGATCATACGATAGTGACGAGTTGGCACTCAAGGAGATTTTTTTGGGGGAAAAAAGCACCACGAATGGCGTTATGAGAATTATCCAATACTTAAATTTAGACTTTTTTTCTACAGTTATTTTTTGTTAGAGTTCAACTAGCTGCGAATTTAAATGCTCAACTAAATGTCCCAGAATTTCTGGGCGAAAATCTAATTTTCTGTAGCTCACGCCTGATAATTCAAAGATTTTTTTTGCAATACGATTTTCTTCAGTGTCACGATGTTTATCAGAAAGAAAAATAACTTCTTTTACTTTAGACGAAGCGATGAGTTTTGCGCATTCGTTGCAGGGAAATAAAGTCACGTAGGCTTTTGCACCTTCAAGTGATCGGGTAGCGTGCAAAATGGCGTTAGCTTCAGAATGAACAACGTAACCATATTTTTGATGTTCAAGACCAACTGAGCGATCTTTTCCCCACGGCAGTTTCGTTTCGTCGATTCCTGCGATGAAGCCATTGTAGCCCATGGTGATTTGGTGATTGTTTTGATCGACGAAAACCGAACCTACTTTTGTGGCCGGATCTTTGGACTTAAAAGCCGCAATCATCGCCTGCAGCATGAAGTATTCATCCCAGTTTAATTTTGATTTAGCTTCAATGAAGTTAATATTTTCGTTGTTCATCATAAAAAATCCTCAATTTTCTCTCCCAAAATCACAGTGAATAGGCCAATTCGTCAAGAAAATTAAAAAGTTTTCTTGTGTGATGAGATTTAACCCGTTACACTATAAAAGAACATTAATGATATTGAGGTCGGAATGAAGACGGATTTTGAAACGCTGCGTACATTGGCGAGTTATACGATCAACAATTTGAAAGAAAAAAAATTGATTGAATTTCACCCAACTAACAGAGAAGCTTTAATTGACGCGATGGCTACGGAGTATGGCGTTAGTTTTGCTACAGATGAAGACGTAAGAGACCAGGCGATTGAAGAAGTCGAAGAAAAAATGGGCTACGACAATCTTCCTGAAGATATTACTGAAACAGAAATGTTTAACCACGCGAGAAAGGAAATTATTAAATCTTTCAACGGTGAGAACATTGGTGGACTTTATTTGGTTGAATCTCTTCACCAAATCGCGGTGAGAATGAAAGATTTTATTCTTAACTGTGATTTAATTGATGATGTTTATGGATCAGATGAAGATCTAATCGCCTTCTTAGTAGCGAAGATCAGACTTTTCTCTCCTAAGAAAAACTAAAAAATCTAAAAAAAAAGCCCTCGAAAGAGGGCTTTTTAGTTTTTATACTCTAATCTTTCTACGACTTCTTCAAAATAAGGCCCTTCAACTAATCCATTTAAAACAGAGCTCTTACTTTCACAAAACAATGTGCTTCCAGTAGTGAGATGGCGAATCATAAAAGCATCATAATAGAGTCTCTCTTGGCGATCCATGGTGGCAGTCCCTTCAACTCGGCACATTTCAAATTCACCGGTTTTTAGCAAGGCACCTTTTTTAAAATCACTTGGATTTGTAATGATGGTAGTGTCTTGATCAAAAAGTAATTTTTTATCTTCAATAATACTTTTTAAGAGCTCTTGAATTGAGAGCGATGAAGGTGCCGTGGCCTCAGTGTATCTAAATTGTGATACCCATTCATATCTGGTGTCTAATCTTTTAAACATAAGCAGATGAGTATCATGGGTCTCGACTTCGCCCCACCATTCCGGGAGCAGAAGTTTAAACCCATGAAACATTTTTTCTTTGGCATTTTTGATATAGGTTTTTTTTTCGTTCTTAATTATCAGCATCGTATAGATAGCAAATAAAAAGAGAGCAATGACTACAAACCATTCGAAAAAAAATTTAAATGACAAAAATTCCATAATTCATATTCTTTAGAAATTACTCTTTTAATAAGCTATCAAGAGCCTTAAGTTGATCGGAATTTAAAGTTATCACACGTGAGATTTTCTGTCCAAAACGGCCGCCAATACCTCCCCATTGATTTTCTTTTAAAGAAACCTTATCTTCGTCATCTTTTAAGCTCTTTAGTTCTACAACTCCATCAAACATAACGATCTCTGTTTCACCAAAAAGGGGATTGGTCATTAAGATAAAATTTGTCCCGCGAATTCCCATCGCAGCTTGAGCAGTAAAAATTCCACCTTTAGGTTTTTCATTAAGTGATTTTTTAGCTGCTGAAATCCAACGACAACTTCCAGATTGCAGAGTGTATTTTTTTAAATCAGAGAAATTTAAAACCATTTCACTTTTAGGTCCTATCATTAAATGGTTTCCCCATTTTTCAATAAATACTTTAATAAAAGATTTTTCTCCAGTCGTGATCTTTCCTGGTCTATCGATAACTTGATTTTCTTTAATGACCACACCATCTAAAAAAGCTTCACCTCTTAAGACCACTACTTTAGCACTAGGGGGGAGGTCTTCTGCGCAGAGTGAAAACGAAAAGAGCAGTAAACTTGAGAGAAAAAGTAGCGTTTTCATTTTTTAAACATCCTTGTCGATAAATGAAATAAGTAGAATTTATTTGTATCACTGTTTTAATTTTTGACTACTTAAGATTTCAGTTAGTTATACTCGAGAAATTTAATGGGTTTTTCAGAGGAGGTTAAAACTGCCTATTTGGCTAAAGTTTTCCCCTTATTATGACGAAATGAATATTTGAGATAGACTTTTATCCAAAGGCCTTCCATTTTAGAACCAAAAGGCCGAGGATTTTTGGAGAATTGCTATGAAGCAAGAATTGAATTCAACACCATCTAAAAAGAAATCAGATCATAAGATTTTGACTGGATTTCTTGCACTCTTATTGATGTCTCATTCGCCATCAGTAGTTTTTGCAAGTTCAGTAACTTCTAGTGATTGTATCGGT
>JAKLJM010000229.1 GCA_023151145.1 Bacteriovoracaceae bacterium
GAAGATGTAGCAGTATTTTTTAATGATGCAACAACAAATGGAATTGAAGATGCAGTTCTTAGATTTGAGGCGCTTTCATTTGAAAAGTATAAACTCATTCAAAGAGCTAATAAATTTTCTAAAGATGAATTTAAAAAAAATATAAATTCATTTCTGAGCGAAGTATCTAAATGAAAAAAATAATGCTTGTTAGTAACAATACATGGGCCTTAATTCAATTTAGAAGTGAATTAATTAAATATTTATTAAACTTAAAGTACCAAGTTGAACTTATTTCACCAGGAATAGAACAATGGGAGTTAAGTGAACCCAATTTGATTAAAACCAATTGGTTCTTAGATCAAAAAGGAATAAATTTAATAAAAGAACTGAAGTCTTTTATTAAGTTAAGAAAAATTTATAGTAGATCAGATGCTAGTATTATTTTGCAGTATACAATTAAGCCAAGTATTTATGGATCATTGGCAAGAATTGGAATCAGTAACAAAAAAGTTATATCAATAATAACGGGGCTTGGTTTTGTTTTTATTTCTAATGGATTCAAAGCACAACTTGGCCGATTTCTTTATCGTATCAGTTTAAAATTTTCTGATGAAGTTTGGTTTTTAAATAATGACGATAAAGAGCTCTTTCTTAAAAAAAACATAATTCCAGAAGATAAAGCATTTGTGTTACCAGGTGAAGGTGTTAATGTTGAGAAATTTTATTATGCCCCCCTCGCAAAAACTAAACCAATAAAAATTTTATATTTTGGCAGACTCTTAAAAGACAAAGGGCTAATAGAATATTTAAATGCCGCTAAATATTTTAACTCTATTGGGGATAATGTTGAATTTCAAGTCTTAGGTAAATTTTGGGAGGACAACCCAAGTTCAATTAGTAAAAAAGAATTTGATGATTTAAAGCAGTCAACATATGTAAAGTACTTAGGTGAGACGACAGATGTGAGACCATATATAGAGAATGTTCATGTCGTTTGTCTTCCTTCTTATCGAGAAGGAGTGCCAGTGTCATTGCTAGAAGCTGCATCAATGGGAAAAGTATTAATTGCCACAGATGTTCCAGGTTGTAAGGATGTCGTGATAAACGATGTAAATGGCTACTTGTTTGAGGCTAAATCAACGAAAAGCCTAATTGAGGCAATCAATAAGGTCATTGAGCTTAATCCTCAAAAAACAGCTGATTTTGGAAAAAATTCACGAGAAATGGTTGTCAAAAATTTTTCATGCCAAATCGTAAATGACATAATAATTAAAAAAACCAAAATCTAACGACCATCCAATCCTTTGCTTTAGAAGAGAACAAAAACCAAACAGTAAGAAAAACAAAAGAATAGGCAAAATGCACACCTATTGCAGTTAGGCTTATCTTTTTATTTTTAATGGTTGGTAATGTTTTTGCGAACTCAAAAGAAATAGGAAAGATTAAATAATAAGCGAAACGATCTACAACTGTTGTTGTATTGGTCAAATGAGACAAAATACCAACTCCCAAAATAAGGAAAATGAACATTAAAGAATACAGAGCTATTTTTTTATAATTGAAATGGTATTTTATATAACAAAGCAGAGTCCAAAAAAGAGATATATAACCTAACCTCGGAAAAAGACCATCGGACTTGTATCCTCCAAGGTAATCCTTTCGAATAGTGAAAAGTAAAAATGCACCCACAATACCTAAGATTAAAAGAGATAAAATTAATAAATTTCTAACTTTAACTCGTTTAATGTTAGAAATCCCCAAAAGAAGAAGAAGCGAAATCGACATGACGGTGGAGACATGAAAACCTTGTCCTACAATCAGGGCTAAAATCATGAAGAAGTATTTTTTGTCGTAAAAATAAACTAAGGCCAAAAGAGCAAATGCACTGGCAATTCCCTGTCTAACAAAACCAATGTGTAAGATAATAAACCCAAGAGGAAACATAAAGAAAATGAAATAGATAAAACTTTCCACATTGAGGCCCTTGATGACCTCACTTTGCTTAAAGGCCATGAGCAAAGGCACAAAAAAACATATTGAAGATAAAAGATTTAAAACCAAGTAATAGTTTGAGAATTTAATAGAGATTAGATTAAGTGCGTAAAATAATGGCTCATGTTTAAAATGATTGTAACCAGTAGTTCGTATAGAATTAATCCCATCCAAATAAGTTTTCCAATCACCGCCCATTTGATAGCGAAACGCTGAAAATAAGAAAAGGCCCGTTAGAATTAAAAATAAAACTCTATATTTTTTCAAGATTTCAGGTTTGCAAACAAGAACCAAGCTAATTAGGGCTAAAGTAGTAAAACAAGATAAGAAAAAAATCATGATAACTCTGTTTAATGAAGTGCAATTAAAGATTTATCTTAACTAAATCCCACTAAAAATCTATAATAAATTAGTTTTTTCGCGGAGGGTTAGGTGAAGGCAGTAATATTAGCAGGTGGTCTTGGAACTAGAATTAGTGAAGAGACAACGACAAAACCAAAACCAATGGTTGAAATCGGTGGAAAGCCAATTTTATGGCATATTATGAAAATGTATTCGAGTCATGGAATAAATGAATTCATAATATGTTTGGGTTTCAAAGGTTATGTTATTAAGGAATATTTCGCTAATTATTTTTTACATTCTTCTGATGTAACGTTTGATATTGCAAATAATAAAATGGAAGTTCATCAAAATACTTCTGAACCCTGGAAAGTAACCTTGGTAGACACCGGTGATGCCTCAATGACAGGTGGAAGGGTGAAGAGAATTGCTCCCTATATTCAAGAAGGAGAAACTTTTTGTCTGACATATGGTGACGGTGTCGGCGATATCGATATTAAGTCCTTGCTAAAATTTCACAAGGGGCATGGAAAAGATGCAACTTTAACCGCAACACAGCCGCCAGGTAGATTTGGATCATTAGTTCTTAATGAAAATCAAATTACAAATTTTATTGAAAAACCACAAGGTGACGGATCTTGGATTAATGGTGGATTTTTTGTTCTGAATTCAAATGTATTCAAATATATTGAAAATGACTTAACAATTTGGGAAAAAGATCCACTTGAGAATTTAGCAAAAGATGGCCAGCTGATGGCTTTTAAACATCATGGATTTTGGCAACCAATGGATACACTTCGCGATAAAAACTATCTTGAAGAATTATGGAATAAGAATAAAGCACCCTGGAGAACATGGTGATAGCAAAGAGTTTTTGGAAAAATAAAAGAGTTTTTTTAACAGGACATACGGGTTTTAAGGGCTCATGGATGTTGATGTTGTTAGAAGAACTTGAAGTTGAGGTATGTGGATATGCACTTGAGCCAGCAACAGAGCCGGCTTTATTTCATGAAATAGAAAAAAATAGTAAATTCAAATCGGTTATAAGTGACATCCGAAATAAAGATAAACTCGAAAAAGAAATAAGAGATTTTAAGCCAGAAATAGTAATCCATATGGCTGCACAGCCACTTGTTCGTCAATCATACTTAGAACCACTGGAAACAATGGAAATAAATGTGATGGGAACGGCAAACTTATTAGATATTTTAAGAAATGTAGATAGCGTTAAATTTATACTTAATGTAACTACTGATAAAGTTTATAAAAACAACGAATGGATCTGGGGTTACAGAGAAAGCGAGCAACTCGGAGGAAAAGATCCCTATAGTGCAAGCAAGGCTTGTGCTGAAATTGTTACTTACTCCTATTACAATTCATTTTTCAAAGAAAAAAATGTAAAAATAGTGACGGCTAGAGCTGGCAATGTAATAGGTGGGGGAGATTGGTCGAAAGATAGATTAATTCCAGATTACTTAAAGTCATTAGAAAACAACGAGGATTTTGTTTTAAGAAATCCAAATTCAATTCGACCATGGCAGCATGTTCTAGAGCCACTTGTTGCTTATTTACTAATTATCGAGAAGCTCTTCAGTAAAAACATATCAGAACATGAATTGAGTTGGAATGTCGGTCCTAAGCTAGAGGACTGTGTATCTACAAATGATGTAATAAATCAATTAAGTAAAAACTTTGAAAATAATTTAAAAATAAAATCTGAAACTAATGGCACCGCATACCATGAGGCAAATTTTTTAATGCTAGACACCTCAAAGATTCAAAGAGAACTTTCGTGGTCACCTCGTTGGACACTAAGTCAGTCATTAAAAAAAATAGCAGAATGGCATAAAGAATACGTAAACAAATCTAACATGAAAAATGTAACCATAAATCAAATCAGGGAATTCTTAAATGAGCAATGAAAACAATTTCGCCCAAGAGAGACTTGAGGCAATTCAAGCATGTGTGAAATATTTTGAATCAAGTAACAAGGCAAAGCCCTTTATTCCTGGAGAAACCTACATACCGGTTACGGCGAAATCTGTAGGCAGTGATGATCTGTCGATGCTAATCGACGCTTCTTTAGATATGTGGTTAACAACTGGGAGATATGGCAATAAGTTCGAAGCGGATTTTTCGTCGTTTTTTGGGAAAAGCACAAAATCATTATTAGTTAATAGTGGCTCTAGTGCCAATTTAGTTGCGATTAGTTCCCTTGGGTCTTCAGAATTAAAAAAAATGGATAGAAAGCCACTTGAAAAAGGCGATGAAGTAATTACATTAGCAGCTGGGTTTCCAACTACGGTTAATCCCATTGTACAGAATGGTTGGAAACCAGTTTTTGTAGATATTGATAATAAAACAATCAATGCATTACCAGAAAAAATAT
>JAKLJM010000230.1 GCA_023151145.1 Bacteriovoracaceae bacterium
GTGAATTTGCTTCTGATTATAAACATAAATCACCAAGCGCCAGTATTCTAGAGATTGAAAAAGCCAGCGTAAAATTTTTAAAAGATCCAAGTTTTCCTAAAACTAACTTTGGGCATCCATTGGCCACCAATCTTTTACCGTGGATTGATTCTGAACTTCCAAATGGCCAGTCCCGCGAAGAATGGAAAGCGGAAGCTGAAGCTAATAAAATTCTTCAAACCAAAAAAAATATTCCCATCGATGGAACTTGTGTGCGCGTAGGTGCCCTAAGATGCCATTCTCAAGGATTAACTTTAAAGCTTAATAAAAATATTCCACTTGATGAAATCGAAGCCATGCTTCGTGAGCACAACCAATGGGTTAATTTTGTGGCCAATAATAAGGAGCAAACCCTAAAAGAGCTCACTCCAGAATATATCAGCGGAACATTAAAAATTGGCGTCGGTAGAGTTCGTAAAATGAGCCTAGGGGATGATTTCCTCAACATCTTTACCGTTGGTGACCAATTAATGTGGGGAGCCGCAGAGCCGCTCAGAAGAACGCTTCGCTTAATTGTAGATAACAAAAACTAATTGTTTTAGTATTCAAACTTTGATATATATCGCAAAACTTTTCTTCAAGACAGAGGTTTGCGATGAGTCAAAAACAAGATTACTCTAGACGTGAGATTTTAAAATCAGCGGGCTTTTTATCCGCGGCTTTTGTTCTGATGCCTAAAATTTCTTTAGGCCAAATTCAACTTTCAAATAAACCATTTGTTATCAAAAAATCCATCAGCCCTATTCAAGACGTTTCTGAATTTCAAAGCTTGGACTTTAACGGCGACAATATAGATCGTCCTCACGATATTCTTTGGAATACTGATGGATATATCGCCAAAAAAGGGGGCATCCCCAATCCCTCGGAAAAAAGAAAACTCGTGATTGTTGGTGGAGGAATGGCCGGATTGTTGGCCGCCTATCGTTTTAAAGAATTAAATCCTCTGGTGTTAGAACAAGACAAATGTTTTGGTGGAAATTCCAAGGGAGAAAAACTCAATCAAGATGCCATTTATTCCATTGGAGCGGCTTATGTCACGATTCCAGATGAAGGTTCAAGTATCGATCAATTTTTAAAAGAGACCGGTCTTGATCAAGAGTTGAAATTAGAATCAGATAAAGAAACCCATTTTGTCTTTAAAACAAAACTTATGCGCGATTTTTGGCAAGGAAGTACAGATCCTAAAAATGCGGATCAGTTTATTAAGGTGGAGCATGAACTTCGTCGCATCTATAACGATGCCTATCCCGATATACCTTGGTCAAATGAGAGTCAAATCAGCAAAAACGAATACGATCGATTAGATTCGATGAGTTTTAAAAATTGGTTAAGTGAAACATTTGGTGAAGTTCATCCGCATATTTTAGAATATTTTCAAAAATACTGCTGGTCTTCTTTTACAGGATCCATTGATGAACTCTCGGCCTTACAAGTTTTAAATTTTGTCGCTTCAGAAGTTGATGGTGTATTAGCGCTCCCTGGAGGAAATGCCAGGATTTGTGAAGTCATCATGAATAAACTCGATCAAACTCTATCGCCAAATTCCCTTAGAGCTGGTGCATTTACAGTAGAAATAAAAATTCAAAAAAATAATGAGCTATGGGTGACTTATGAAGATGAGCTTGGAAAATTAATCACTATCCAAACAGAAAAAGTGATTTTTTGTGCTCCAAAATTTGTCGCTCAACGAATTATTAAAGATCTTCCTGAAGAACAAAATAAAATTATGGATCAACTTTTATACCGTGGTTACATTGTCACAAATGTGATTTTAGACGGCAATATTCCGACACCGGGTTTTGATCTTTATTGGTTTCAAGGACAAATGCCAGAAGCCCCAAGTGCGATGAAACCACCACAAAACTATACGACTGATGTTTGTTTTGGAACATGGGCACAAGGAAACGACGTCAAAAACACCGTACTCACCATGTATCGTCCACTGGCATTTGATGGTGCAAGACAATTTCTCTTTAGTCCCTTTGCTCATCAGAAAAATAAAATGCGCTCAGAAGTTGAACTCGAGCAATTTATGAAATCCCTTGGACTTTCGATGAACCAAGTAAAGGGTATACGTTTAACCAGATGGGGACATTCGCTTCCGGTGGCCGATGTTGGGCTTTTGGCTTCTGGAAAACTAGAAATCATGAATAGACCAATTAAAGATAAAATCTTTTTTGCCAATCAAGACAACTATGCCAATCCAGCCTTTGAATGTGCCTTTGCAGCAGTTGAAGAGTGTGCCAAATTATTTTGAATTTAAAAAAGCATGAATGGCCGGTATTTCATTTTTTAATTCAGGAAATGCTGGCATTTGTGCAGTTTCACGCTTTGGCTTATAACCATCTGGATATTTCGCATGAAGAATTCTAGCCTCTAGAAGCTCGATACTAGAACCATGGACATTTGGACCAATGGCACCATTTAATGTTGGATCAGGGTTGTGGCAAGCAATACAATTTGAAAGATATACGGCGCGACCTTTATCAACCAAAGGATCAACCGGGCCAACTCTAGGTCTTTCTTTTTGACAAGAAATCAATAAAAGAGTCGATGCTAAACTTAGTAAAAATGGGAGAGTCGAAACTCTCCCAAAAATTTTTGACGAATTTGTAATCTTCGAAAACATTTTTTTAAATCCCAATCCTTAAGAATTTAGTCTTAAGCAATCATTTCGATAACAGCGTAAAGAACAACTGATAATAATACACCAAAATGAGTTACTCTCATTGTGTTATCAATTGGCTTAACGTTACCAAAAATGGCGTTTAACTCTAATCCACCAATGATTAGACCAAGAACTGCTGTTAACGTCCATCCACTGTAATCAGGGTTGATGTTTAATGGAAGGTGAGATGCTGCTCCCATGAATAAAAGCATTGGAACTGAAAAAAGTGTGTTGTGGCGAGAAGCACGACGAGCTTTAGCTCCAGCTCCTGCTGCTTCTGGAAGAGCTTGTCCACCAGCTGCTACTTGCTCAGCAGATGCCATAACGATTTTTTGATTTGGCCAAATAATTAACCAAACGTTTAAGAACATGATCGTTCCTAATAAAGCTCCAGTTGCGATAAAAATCCACCATGAGCTTGTACCTAGGTAAGCAAAACCAATTGGCTTAGCTTTAATGCCTAAAAGCGCTACACCTGAAATAAACGTGAATAAAGCGCCATATCTAAACCACTTTAAAACTCTTGGTAAAAGTGTTCTTACTGCGATTCCTTGAGCTGGCTTTAGTTTTTCGTCTGCCATTAATTGTGCGAACCAGTCCATTTGAACAAAGTTGAAAAAATAAAGCATACCAATCCAAACTACGCCCGCGAAATAGTGAACCAAACGAAAGAACATTTCATTTCCATTGGCACCAAAAAAGCTCCAATCCATAAATCCTCCTAAAAGAGTGTTAAAAAATAATGATGTGTATTAGGGAAATTTAATGATTTAAAACAGAAAAAGTCAACTTAGCATCTGAATTATTAAGCCTTTATTTCGCTTAGAGATAAAGGCTTTGATGGTTTTTTACTAAATAAAAATCTTAATTGTGTTTAACGTTTTCGAAATCAAACTCTTCTGATGCACTTGCACTGTAGTGAGAAAATACAATTTCGCCTTTATCGAGCACAAAATAGGCCCCTAATTGCATTTCATCACCTTCAAGTTCACCAACACCACCATGACCTTTAAAAAGCCCTGCAATGAGTCCTCGATACCAAGTCGGAAGTCCATACAATTGCCACAGATTCCCACGTTTAATATTTAGCGCGCGATAAAGCCTTCTTCCGGGATCAGAAACGTGTAGCACTTGATGTTCAAAATATTTTTGAAAAAAAGAATCTCCATAAGAGGGATCACTTAAATGGACAAAAACTGGAGTATAGCCATTGTGATTAATAACTGTTTCAATTTTTGAAACCTCTGAAACTGTTTCACGGCAAAACGTACAACCAAAATGACGAATAAAAATTAATAACAAAGGTTTTGATTGCGATAATTCAACTAAATTGGCCCCTGTGTTCGTGCGGGCAAGCTTTAATGAATCCAGGCTCGATGAGTGTGATTCATCGTCGTCATATTTACTGACAAAAGCATAATCTAAAATTGTATAGAGAAAATAGATCGAAATAAGTGAATCTATTAAAACAAAAGCTGAATACTCTACATTAAAACCTTTTGTTATTCCAAAATATAAAGACACCAAAATAAATAAAACTTTCTTAATTAAACCGACAAAAAGAATGAGCCAATTATCTACTAAAGAAAAAGAGGCGATATAGACACCAAATCCCAAGACAAAATAGAAAACTGAAATCACAGTAACTGGAGCTTGTGAGAGATCAAGATTTAAGAGCTGAAGAATCTGGGTGGAAAAAATAATTCCTAGAACCCCTAAGATCATTTGATAGATACCTAAATATTTTGCCATTGTTACTTTTTTCATCATCTTTACCTTTGCGTACACCTTAACTAATAATTTAAAAACATTCACGTAGATTCAATTTAGACAACTTAAGTCTTAAGCATTAAAAAACGATCTAGCTCATCTAGGTTTCGGGTTTGTTTAATTTTTACTTTTAATTGGTTATCTTCAATGAAATTCATAGGAGTATTCACACAAATTTCAACATGTTCATCCATCTT
>JAKLJM010000231.1 GCA_023151145.1 Bacteriovoracaceae bacterium
AAAGCGTCAAATTTTTTTTGTTCTTTTAAAAGAGAATCTTTTATCCCGCCCATGAGTAGGGTATAGACGATGTCTGGTTTTAAAAATTTTATTTGTGTCTTGTTTGGATGGACGTTGACATCTATTTCTTGAGTAGGCGCATGGATAAAGAAGACATAGTGACCAGTTTGAGCTGATGGCCAAAATTTTTCTAAGTTTCTAATAATTCCCTGATGGAGGGTTTTGTCGAAAAAGAGTCGATTATTAATGAATAGAAATTGTTGTTTATGAGCGTTACCGAGCGTTGATGTTCGAGAGAAATAACCATGCAGTTTATATCCATCAAATTCATTTTCCACTCTTACGAGATCAGTTACTTTTTCTTTTTTGTTGAAAAAAATTTGAGAGACGCGCACCATCTCATTATCTGTAAAAAAATCATTTGGAGCGTCTTCTCGGTTATATTTAGGACGATAAATCTCTTTATCTTCATCGTCCCACTTAATATTGAATTCAATCGTTGGATTAGAAAGCAAAAATGCTTGAAGAATTTTTTTAAAAGCAATTTTCTCTGAGGATTTTGATTTGATAAATTTTAATCGTGCAGGAGTATTGTAAAATAGATCTTTAATAAAGATTTTCGTGCCTGATTCATCTGCTTGTTGAGGAATACATAATTCTTCCACACCAGCGTTGAGAATAATTTTTGCACCTTTTAATTTTAAGTTTTTAGGCTGAGTGATGCACGTTAGTCGAGAAATGGCCGCAATACTTGCTAAGGCTTCTCCTCGAAAACCAAAACTATGTAAACGATAGAGATCTTCAAATTTATCAATTTTAGAAGTCGCGTGACGAAGAAAGGCATAAGGAGCGTCCTCAAAAGTCATTCCTTTTCCATTATCTTCAAGTGAGATGAGATTTAATCCATTTTCAACTAAACCAATTTCAATCTTGGTTGCTCCGGCATCAATAGAATTTTCAATCAGCTCTTTAATCAAGAGAGAAGGTCGTTCGATAACCTCACCAGCTTTAATCTGGTCAATAATATGTTCAGGAAGGATTTTAATTGTTTTAAGATTGTCGGTTAAATCGTTCTCATTCACGGTAGAAATTCACAAGGTTTCGGCCTCCTTGCTTGGATTTATAAACGGCTTCGTCAGCTCTCTTAAACAAATCTGTTCCAGTGAGAACGCCTTGACGATAGTCGGCAACTCCAATTGATGCCGTAACAGGAAGTCTTTTCCCATCATAAATAAATTCTTTGGTCTCAATCAACTTTCTTAAGCGCTCAGCGATTTCAAAGGATTGTTTGATATTTGTTTTTGGAAGTAGGATGACGAATTCTTCTCCACCATAACGAGCGAAGATATCATTTTCTCTTATTCCATTATTTCTAATTAAGGCTGCCATTTCTTTTAAAACAAAATCTCCAGCATCATGACCGAAGCTGTCGTTTAATTTTTTAAAATGATCTAGATCAAAAACGATGAGTGATAAAGGTTCACCTGTTACTTTACTTTTATTAACTTCTAGATTGATCTTATTGTTAAAATAACCTTTATTAAAACAGCCAGTGTGTTTATCGGTATTTGCTTCCATGTTTAACTTGTCATAAGTTAAACGTTCCGTATCTCCCTTTGGAAGATACTTAAGAGCGATGGCACCAATCTTAATGATGTCGCCTTTATTAAGTTTTGTTGTACCTTCGACTTTTTTATTATTTAAAAAAGTTCCATTTTTTGAACCTAAATCTTCAAGTACATATTCAGCACCATCTGCATTTAATTTAAAGTGGTAACGAGAAATACCATTGAAGTCTAATGGAATTGTATTATCAGCGCTTCTTCCAACTGAAACAGATGATCCAATAAGATCAAAAAGCGATCCATTTAATTCACCACCAACTACGAGGAGTGCTGCTGGCTTTTTCTGCGCCTCTTTTTCACTAGCTTGTAGGGCAGATTTAATATCAGTTAAAACAATGGTTGTATCGTCGGTGCTCATAAGCTCTAATTACCTTTGAAGGGGAAAAGTCTGAAACTCGTTCAATTTTAACTAAGGACTGGGATTATTTCAACTGATTCAACCATTGAAAGGCATAGGTCTTTCCAAGTTCAACTCCTGGTTGATTAAAAGGGTCAACATTCATTTTTATACCCATTAAACCTGTTAATAATTCGAAAAATAAGATCAACGCACCAAGGGATTCGGCATCAAGTGATGGAATTTTGATGTGAACAAACGGTCTTTCTTTAGTCTCAAGTGCTTTAAGTGTTCCTTTAAGTTCGGCGCTTAAAAGTTCAGAGAGTCTGTGCTTGTTTAATTTTTGCAAAGATGTTGTGGCAAATTGGTTCTTTAAAGAAAAATCACGAGTAAAATGCTCCACTTCTATAAGGATCATGACTTTGTCATTTGGGCCTTCCATGAACAGTTGCATTTGTGAGTGTTGATCAGTGGCACCGTAAGCTGGAATCGGCGTAAAACCATCACGAACCATGTTTCCATTATTATCTAGTTCTTTCCCAAGGCTCTCGGCCCATAATTGTGTAAACCAAAAACTAAATTCACGAAGCTTTGAAGAATAAGGCATTAAAACAGTGAGTGAACGATTTTCTTTTTGTTTTAAAGTAAAAAGAAAATGAGCCATTTTGTATAAATCACTTTTTTCATCGTTAATAAGTTGATGAGTGGATTGAGCACCTTGTAGGAGGGCGCGAACATCTATACCAGCAAAAAGCGCAGGGAAATAACCAACTGGAGTGAGTACACTGAAGCGTCCTCCAACGGCACTTGGAATTTCTAAGCAGGGAATATTTTCAAGTTTTCCAATTTCTAATAATTCACTTTTTACAGGGTCAGTGGCAAAGACAAATCTTTTAAAAATATCTGCTTTGGATTTTCCACGCATCTCAAAATAATTAATGATTAAAGAAAAGGCAGCCAATGTTTCAGCGGTACCACCTGATTTAGAAACAAAGTAAAATACACTTGATTCAAAAGGAATAATATCTAGCTGATCTTGAATATCATCAGGATCAATATTGTTCATAAAAAGAAAATTTACACCAGGATTTTTTAGAGCACGTAAAAGCATTTCAGGTCCAAGGCTAGACCCACCAATACCAACGTGAACAAAGTGAGTGATGTTTAAAAATTTGTTTTTAACTTTCACACACTGATCTAATAGTTCCGGACGAAAAGGAGCCAAGGCATAAGCCGTTTTAGGATTTAATATTTGTTCTTCTAATTGAACTTTATCCGACTGAAAATCCTGCGGAAAATCAGTAGCTAATTTTAAGGTTGAAGAAAAATGAAATTGCAACTGGCCCATGGTCTGTTCTTCTTTTTAATTAATGCGATTGATATTCTTTTTTTAGTTGTCTGGCGATTACGACTCTTTGTACTTGGTTCGTTCCTTCAACGATTTGAAGAACTTTTGCATCTCGCATGAATCGTTCTACTGGGTACTCTCTTGTATAACCAACACCACCTAAGATTTGTACAGCATCTGTTGTAACTTTCATTGCAGCATCAGTAGCCTTAAGTTTTGCCATCGAAGCAATCTTTTGACTAGGACGACCTTCATCGTAAAGGCGAGCGGCTTCTTGAACCAGAAGTCTAGAGGACTCAAGTTCTAAGGCCATATCGGCCATCATAAATTGTAGGCCTTGAAATTCAAAAATGGCTTGATTGAATTGTTGGCGAGTTAATGAATATTTAACGGCTTCATCAAGTGCACGTTCTGTTAATCCAACAGCAACGGCTCCTATGGTAATGCGTCCTTTATCCAGAGCGGCCATAGCGACTTTAAAGCCTTCACCTTCATTGATTAAACGATTTTCCTCTGGCACAAAACAGTTTTCAAAAATGACTTCGCGAGTAGGACTTGTTCTCCAGCCCATTTTCTTTTCTTTTTTTCCAAATGATAAACCAGGAGTTCCATCGCGAACGATAAAGGCCGAAACACCTTTAGCGCCCTCGCCCCCGGTTCTGGCCATTACGATATAAGTTTTAGCAATTCCACCCGAAGTAATCCAAAGTTTTGTTCCATTAATGATGTAGCCACCATCAACTTTTTTAGCCGTAGTTTTTAAAGAAGCGGCATCTGAGCCTGCACCAGATTCACTTAAACAGAAGGCACCAATTTCTTCACCTGTTGTGAGTTTTGGTAGATAAGTTTGTTTTTGTTTTTCAGTTCCAAAGTCGTTAATGATCGCTTGTACCATGGCCGATACTGAAACCGTTACGGCGTAGGGGACGGAGTATTTTGCGATCTCAGTTAAGGCAACGGAAAGATCTTGATAGTTAAGTCCAGCGCCACCAAAGTTTTCTGGAATCGTCATTCCACAAAAACCTAGATCCCCTAAGCCTCTAAAAATGTCCATACGAAACTCTTCAGTTTCATCATCATGTTCCATGTGAGGTTCAATCTTTTCAAGACAGAATTTTTTTAATTGGTTTTTTAATTCAAGTTGTAATTCATTCATAGCTTTCTCTTATTTTAGATCTTTTAAAAGTGATTTAGCGATAATCATGATCATGACTTCATTTGTTCCCGCACCGATTTCATTTAATTTGTTATCTCTCATCATACGCTCTAGTGGAAATTCTCTAGAGTAACCGTATCCACCATGAAGTTGGATGGCATCG
>JAKLJM010000232.1 GCA_023151145.1 Bacteriovoracaceae bacterium
CGACGATGAATGGAGTCGACAGTCTCAGATCCGTTATTGTTGATGAGTTTATCAAATTTCTTCTGAACATTATTATAGGCTTCAACAAAAGCAGGATGCTCTGTAGTGATTTTCCCTGTCTTTAATTCATCTGCAAGATAATTTCCGATAGTTAGTGGAAGAATAAAATATCCATCAATACTTGCCTGAAGTAATGAATTTGCCCCAAGTCGATTGGCTCCATGATCAGCAAAATTACACTCTCCAATCGCAAATAAACCAGGAATTGTCGTCATCAATTCATAATCAACCCACAACCCTCCCATTGAAAAATGAGGGGCCGGCGAAATTTTCATGGGCTCTTTGTAAGCATCGATTCCGGTGATCTTTTTATACATATCAAATAGATTTCCGTAACGTCCTTTGATGACCTCCATACCAAGTCTAGCAATGGCATCTTTGAAATCCAAATAAACCGCATTTTTTAATTCACCTACTCCAAGACCTTTATCGATACTTTCCTTAGCAGCTCTTGAAGAAATATCTCTCGGCGCGAGATTTCCAAAGGCTGGGTATTTTCTCTCAAGATAATAGTCTCTATCTTCTTCTGGAATCTGACTTGGCAAGCGTTTTTCATTCTGATCCTTTGGCACCCAAATCCTACCATCGTTTCTTAAAGACTCACTCATGAGTGTAAGTTTAGATTGAGTCTCACTGTTTTGTGGCAATGCTGTCGGGTGAATTTGAGTAAAACTTGGTGAAGCAAAAAAAGCTCCCTTTTTGTGAGCTTTCCAGATAGCTGAAGCATTACAGCCCATGGCCAGAGTAGAAAGGAAAAAAACTTTTGAGTATCCACCAGTGGCTAGAACCACAGCGTGCGCACTATGACTCGTTAACTCTCCAGTGATTAAATTGCGTACAACGACTCCTTTTGCTTTCCCATCGATCAAAACAATTTCCTGAATTTCATGACGAGAAAACATTTCTACTTTTTTTGCTTCAATCTGTCTTGAAAGTTGAGAATAACTTGCAAGAAGAAGTTGTTGCCCAGTTTGTCCTCTGGCATAAAAAGTTCTTTGTACTTGAACTCCTCCAAAACTTCTATTGGCAAGAACTCCACCGTACTCTCTAGCAAAAGGAACTCCCTGCATGGTGAAATGATCAATTAATGGTGCTGATAATTCTGCCAATCTGTAAACATTCGCTTCACGTGAACGGAAGTCTCCACCTTTTAAAGTGTCATGAAACATTCGCCAGACATTGTCTCCATCATTTTGATAATTCTTAGCCGCATTCACTCCTCCTTGAGCGGCAATAGAATGAGCTCTTCTAGGTGTATCCTGAAAACAAAAACATTTTACATTATACCCACCTTCAGCAAGTGTCGCAGCTGCAGAAGCCCCGGCAAGACCAGAACCGACGACGATGACATCCAGTTTTCTCTTGTTGGCCGGATTAATAAGTCGACAAGTCGATTGATAATTCTTCCATTTATCTTTTAAGTCACCATCAGGAATTTTTGCATTTAGCTTCATAAGCACCTACCTAAAATAAACAACGATGGGAATTATTGCGAAACCAAGGCCAGTGATCCATGCAAACATAACAGAAAATTTTGCAATCCATCTGATATATTTATGATGATATAATCCCAATGTTTTGAAAGCAGATTGAACTCCATGAGAAAGATGAAGACCAATAGGAATAGCTGCCGCAACATAGATAATCAGGTAAAGTGGTTCGTGAAATAAATCAAAAACCATCTGATAGAGATCATCTTCTTGGTGAAGAATTTTTACTTTATACCAAAAGTTGGCCATGTGAATGATAATGAAGCCAAGAATAAGAAAACCCAATAGCAACATGTTTTGAGACGTCCATGAAGAATTCTCACTTGATCTGTTCATTTCATAATGTTCGTTTCGAGATTTATTATTTTTTACAGTAACTAAAATTGCATATATCACATGAAAAATTATGCAGAGATAATTTATGTAAGCGATGATAGTTATGAAAGGATTCGAGCGCAAGGCTGCTGAATAAGCATTATAACAAGTGCGTGCAGTTTCATGTGGAAGAAGAAGCAAAAAATTTGCTCCTAAATGTGCCACTAAAAATATGCAGATGAATAAACCCGTTAAAGCTAAAATCGTTTTTTTAAATATAATCACAACTGCCTCTTAACTGTTTACCAATACCCTAAAACTTTCCACCAGACCGCACAGCCCAGACCCCAGACAACCAGATTGATAATACTGACAACAAATCCCCATTTCCACCACTCACTCATTGTGACGTAACCTGAGCCAAACAAGACAGGTGCTGACCCTGTTCCGTAGTGAGTAATTGAGGCACAAAGTGACGATGCAAACCCCAGAAAAAGTCCAAACATAAGTGGAGGTGCCCCTAAGGCTATTCCCACTCCAAAAAACGAAGCAAAAAGCGCAGAGATATGAGCTGTATTGCTCGCGAAGAAATAATGTATATAAACGTAAATGAGAATAAGGATTATAGCTGTAGCCATCCAACCTAAACCCCATTCTTGAATTGATGTTTGAACCAAACCTGAAAACCATTTAATGATGCCGAGCTTGTTTAGAAAAGTGGCCATCATAACGAGAGACGAGAACCATGTAACAGTATCCCAAGCTCCTTTTTCTTTCAAAAGATCATCCCACGTTAACACACCAGAAAAAAGTAAAACACCAAGTCCGACAAACGCGCCTGCGGTTGCATCAACTTTAAAAAGAGGTGAATCTGATATTAATGATGGCCCACCTGCCCAGATAAAAAGTAATAAGAAAAAGACACCGACCATGATCCATTCTTCAAGTTTTACAGCACCCATCTCCGCTAATTTTAATTTCGCCAGTGCTGGGGCATCTGGAGTTTTTTTAATTTGAGGTGGAAAAAGCATATAAAAAATTAATGGGATCAAAAGCATTGCTACAACACCTGGAACAAGAGCAGCAATTGCCCATTGAGACCAACTAACATCAATATTGGCAATTTGCTTAATCCCTGCAGTTACAAGAGGATTCGGCGCTGTAGCGGTAATGAACATCGCTGATGTGATAATATTTATTTGATAAGCGACTAATGTTAAAAAAGCTCCGATTTTTAATCGAGATTCATCTGATGAGTAGGACTCCATAGATTCAGAAATTGATCGATTGATAGGGAACATTACTCCCCCACCTCTTGCAGTATTACTTGGCATAACCGGTGACAAAATAAGCTCAGCAAATGAGAGAGCGTAACTAATTCCGAGGGTACTTTTTCCAAAAAGTCTGACGAAATGATAAGCTATTCTTGCACCTAATCCTGTCTTAATAAATCCGCGTGAGATAAAAAAAGCGATCCCGATAAGCCAGATCAGTGAATTAGAAAAGCCACTAAGTGCATCTGCCATAGCTTTCGCCGGCTCTCCTGGATTTGTTACCTGTGTTATAGCAACTAATAAAATACCAATCATAGCCGCACCACCAATAGGTAGTGCTTTTCCAATAATGGCCACAATCGTTCCTACGAAAATTCCTAATAAACGCCAAGCATTGATATCCACACCTTCAGGTGGAGCAATGATAAACCAAAAAAGACATGTCACAATAAATGCGATAACAGCTGGAACCACTTTTACATGAGGTAAATTCATCTTTAATCCTTATTTAAAACAATTGTGAATATGGTAAGGATTAAATAACGAAATTGGAATATTTAAATAATTATTCTATTGACCTTCCCCCTTTAATCTAATCTAACCCATTTGATGAGTCCCCCTATCTTAACATAAACTTAGGGGGACAAATGAAACCTAAAAAATTCTCAGAAGTGCAAATCATTAAGGCGCTTAAGCGCATCGAGGCCTGCGAGCAAGCTATGGCCGTATGCCGTGAACTGGGCGTTCATGAGCAGACCTATTACAACTGGAAGAAGAAATATTCAGGGTTGGAGGTCGATCAACTTAAAGAGCTTAAGGCCCTTCAGGATGAGAATGCGTGTCTAAAAAAGATCGTTGATCACTTCATTGATTCAACAGGTGTCATTTCTTGGAAATTTTTCAGTCAAAAATATGATTATGAATTCGTAGAATGGGACTTTCAAGGAACAACAAAAGAAGAATATGATTATTTAACGGAAATCCGTCAGTAAGCTCCCTAAAAATCATCTCGTGACGATTCAGTCACAAAATTTAAAACCAATTTTTTCAAACTGGCCTATGTTTAGGTCAAAATATTTTTAATCCTCGCTTTAAAACACCTTTTTTCTCTCCTACAGCTTTTTCTTAGGAGTGGAGTGCCTCGTGGGCACAAAGCTCTCCAACCATCAATCATGCGGTGGGTTCCATAGCTCCGTCGGGTAGTGCCGCTTAGTCGTTTACACATATTTGAATGTTAAAGAACTATGTCTTGAAGTCACGCTGTGGCCTCAAGCTATTTGCATCTACCGTTTTCACGGAATTCATTATTGCTTTTACTCTCTGCACCTCCTGGTGAATGTAGTTCATCATGCGTATCTCAATACTTCTGGCGTGAGTAATTACAACGCCTGCTATCGCTACAATTCTTTTTCTTGTTGTTTCAACAAAACATCCCTTATCAGGGACAACTGCAAATGAGGTAAACCTCATCAGATTGT
>JAKLJM010000233.1 GCA_023151145.1 Bacteriovoracaceae bacterium
AGATGTTAAAAACGTCCTCTTGTTGAAAGATCAATCTGAAAAACGTCGAAAAGAAATTGCTGATCGAGTGCGAATTGGGCGATCGAGAAAAGGGGAGCTATTGCAAGCAGACTCTCAATTGGCAACAGTTGAAGCGACGCTTTTAAATGCTGAGGGATTAAGAAAAGAATCGTTAAAAAAACTAGCGGGCTTAACTGGTCTTAGCGACAGTGACATTCAAATGCCACAAGAAATTAATAGTAATGAAGGTCTACAAACCTTACAAGATTATCTCAAAATGGCAGAGGAAAGACCTGATTTAGTTATTAAAAAAAATAAATTAGAAATGGCCCACTTGGATGTGACTAGTTCAAAACGTAATCATTTCCCAACCCTTGATTTAACATCAAATTATTATTTGAAAGAAAGAACGGGAAGTTTGAAAAATTCAGATTGGGACGTCGGTGTCTCTCTATCTGTTCCATTATTCGAAGGCGGTGCGACTGAAGCGAGTGTTCGTGAAAGTGTCGCTAAAAAAATGGAAGCACAATATAGTGTGAATGATCAAAGTAGAAAAATTCAAAGTGAAGTTGCGGTAAAATACGAAGCCGCTCAAAAATTCGTCGATCAATTAAAAACTCAAAGCCGTGCACTTTCTCTGGCCAAAGCTAATTACGATGAAACATTAAAAGATTTTAGATTAGGCTTAGTGACTAACTTAGATACTCTCTCAGCACTTAATTCCTATTTAGATGCAAAGAGAACATATGATCGTTTGAGATTATCTTCAATGTTAGCCTTAGAACTCTTGAATACGAGTGCAGGAAAAAGACCATGAATTTATCAGAAATTTCAATTAAAAATCCCGTCTTCGCTTGGATGTTAATGGTTGGGATGATTCTCTTTGGTTATCTTTCCTTTAGAGAGATGGGAGTTTCGCAATTACCAGATGTAGATTTTCCAACGGTAAATATCTCTGTGACTTACGCCGGAGCAAGTCCTGAAGTTTTAGAATCCGACGTGGTCGATCTTATTGAAAGTACCATGATGACGGTTGAAGGTGTAGAAAGTATTTCCTCTTCCATTAGACGTGGTTCAGCGAACGTGACTATTGATTTCACCCTAGATCGTGATATCGATCAAGCAGTTCAAGATGTTCAAACTAAACTAGCTCAAATCACCAGAAGATTACCAAAAGATATTGATGCACCAACAGTTTCTAAAACAAATCCAGATGATCAACCGATCATGTGGTTAGCAGTTAGTTCTGAAAGTATGGATGAAAAAACTCTTATGCGTTTTGTCCGTGATCAAGTGAAAGATCATATCTTGACAACTCCAGGAGTCGCCGATGTTTTTCTTGGTGGTTATGTTGATCCAGCAGTTCGTGTTTGGGTTGATGAAAAAAAATTAAATCAATATCAACTAACAGTTTCAGATGTCATGTCTACTGTTTCTCAAGAACACTCTGAAATTCCTTCAGGGACAATTGAAAATGATAAAAGCGAATATGCCGTTAGAACTCTCGGTGAGGTAAAGGCAGTAGAAGAATTTGAAAAACTCTGGATTAATCGTCGCGGAGGATCGCCTAATTACACTCCGATTGCTTTAAAAGATATTGCTAAAGTGGAAATGGGCCTTGAAGACGTGAAGAGAAAATCGCGAGTGAAAGGAAAACCTTCAATCGGTATTGGGGTGAGAAAACAAAAAGGTTCTAATGCTGTAGATGTCGCCAAAGCAGTAAAATTAAAAATGGCAGAAATTCAAAAGGGACTTCCTCAAGGAGTGGAGTTAGGAGTGAATTTTGACTCTACTGTCTTTATTGAAGAGTCTGTTCACGAACTCACTTTTACTTTAGTGTTATCGGCTATCCTTACTGCGCTAGTGTGCTGGGCCTTTTTAGGTTCATGGTCAGCAACTTTTAACGTTATCCTCGCTATTCCGACTTCTATTCTGGGTGCTTTTGTGGCACTTCAAGCGTTAGGATTTACCTTAAACTATTTTACGCTTTTAGGACTTTCACTGGCCATTGGTATTGTTGTTGATGATGCCATTATGGTCTTGGAAAATATTTATCGACACTTTGAAATGGGAAAAAGTAAACGTAAAGCAAGTTTAGAAGGTGCTAAAGAGATCACTTTTGCTGCCATGGCGGCCACTATCGCGATTGTTGCCATCTTTTTTCCCATCGCCTACATGAAAGGGATTATTGGAAAGTATTTTTATCAATTTGCAGTCACGATCTCTGTTGCGGTGTTACTCTCTTTAGTTGAAGCTCTGACCTTAACACCGATGAGAACATCTCGGTTTATGTCTCACACTGAAAAACGTTCAAAAATTGGGTTAATGATTGATAAGTTTTTTGAAGGTCTAGAAAGTTTTTATAAAAATTCACTTCCTTGGGTTTTAGATAATCGCTGGAAAACCGTAGGGATTTCTCTCTTATTTTTTGCAGGCTCATTATTATTTATTCCAAAACTCAGAAAAGAATTTGTTCCAGCTCAAGATCAATCGAGTGTGATGATTCGAGTAAAAACCAAAGAAGGCTCATCTTTAGCGTTTACGGATAAGGTTGTTCGAGAAGTTGAAGCTGTGCTATCAAAGAAACCGGAAATTGAAAGATCGTTTGTTTCCATTGGTGGCTTTGGTGGAAATGAAGCAACGACTGCTGTCTTTTTTATCACATTAAAAGAAAAAAAATTACGAGATAAATCTCAGCAAGAATTGATTGAGATTTATCGTAAAGAATTTAAAGATATAAAAGGTGGAAGAGTTATCGTTCAGGATACCTCTCTTGGTTCATTTGGTGGACGAGGAGGAGGGTTTCCAGTTGAATTTTCCATCGCAGGCTCTAATTGGAATGACCTCACTGGTTCTGCCTTAACTATTATGGATGAGTTGAAAAAAACTGGACGTTTTGTTGATATAGATACCAATTTTAAAGCTTCAGTGAAAGAACTCAACATTATTCCAAATCGAGAAAAGGCACGTGCTCGTGGAGTGTCTGTCGCAGAAATTGGAACCACAGTGAATGCATTAGTAGGAGGGCCTACAATTGGAAAATTCACCGCTGATGGGCATAGATATAATGTTCTCATCAATCTAAAAGATCTTTCGGCCGACCAAGTAGATAGGATTTCAAATATAAAAGTGAGAAACAATCGTGGTGAGCTTATTTCATTAAAAGAAGTAGCAGATGTTCGTTTTGAAGATGGACTTCAGTCGCTTACTCGTAAAGATCGCTTAAGAGCAGTTTCTATTTATGCCAACATTGAAAAAGGTGTTTCTCAGCAAATGGCCATCGAAGAAGCTCGCAAAATTGCTCAAAAATTCGCCAAGCCTGGAATTATTGTCATGGACTCTGGAAGTGCTAAAACGTTTCAAGAATCTTTTGAAAGTTTAATTTTTGTTCTGGTGTTAGGTATTGTGATTGCCTATATGGTTCTTGGAAGTCAGTTCAATTCTTTTATTGATCCGATAACAGTATTAACGGCGCTACCATTTTCAATTTCTGGAGCGTTAATGGCGCTTTATTTAAAAGATCTTTCAATTAATATTTACTCTATGATTGGTATTATTTTATTGATGGGTATCGTTAAGAAAAACTCTATCATGCTAGTGGATTTTGCCAACCAAGTACGTGATGAAGGGAAAAATGTCAGAGACGCCCTTTTGGAAGCTTGTCCAAAAAGATTACGTCCTATTTTAATGACCTCTTTTGCAACGATTGCGGGAGCCATTCCTCCGGCATTTTCGCTAGGACCAGGGGCAGAGTCATTGGCTCCAATGTCTATGGCGGTTATTGGTGGAGTTTTAGTTTCTACTGTTCTCACATTATTTGTTGTTCCAGCTTTTTATAGTTTGATGACTTTAAAAAATAGAAATAATTTAGAAGAATAGATTTATGAATGCCCCGTTAAAGACATTACAAGCAAACGCTAGCGGCTTTTTTGATAAAGTTCAAAATAAGCACGTAGATAAAATGGTCTGTAAAGCGGGGTGCTCAAAATGTTGTTATGTAGATTTAAGTGTTTTTACAGTAGAAGCGAATCTAATACGAGATTGGTTTCAGTCACTCACATCTGATCGTCAAAATGAACTTCGGACTTTGTGGAGAACAGAGCTTAAAGACGGAGAAAACGCAAATGGAAAAAAAGAAAAATCCTGTGCGTTCTTAAAAGATGAAATGTGTACCATCTATGAAGCTCGTCCCTTAATATGTCGAACTCAAGGGGCACCTTTATTTTTCCAAGAATTGAATAGTTTGGATGTTTGTCCTCTTAATTTCTCTCAATCAGAAATTCCTCCTCGAGAAGATTGGTTGAATGTTGATCGCTTAAATACATTATTAGCGATGCTTCAGGGGGAAAGTCAGGAAAGAGTACGGTTATTTGATTTAATGACTGATCTTCTCTCTTAGTTTTTTTTATGTTATTTTCTGAGGATATAAATTCTTTGGGAAATTCTATGAAAAATAACTTAATTTTACTTTTTACCTTAACCTTACTCTTTATAGGGCAACTGTCAGCTCAGACACAATTATTAATGCCTGGATTGAAATCTAACGACAGTTCAAAAGTTAAAGTAACAACAAGTGAAGCAGCGAATTCCCAATTAAGCACACCAAGAAGTTC
>JAKLJM010000234.1 GCA_023151145.1 Bacteriovoracaceae bacterium
CAAAGAAAATTTAGAACTACTTGCAAATCGCATTGATGAAATTCAAACCTTTCTACAAAGACCTATGATTTTTGAAAATTTATCAATGTATTTAAACTTTAAAGACTCCACTTATTCTGAATCAGAATTTATGGCAGAACTACATCAAAAAACAGGTGTTAAATTTTTATTGGATATCAATAACATCATCGTGAATAAAAAAAATTTTCAGCTTAATCCCCTAGATTACATTCAGCAACTTCCCGCTGTTGCAGTAGCAGAACTCCATCTCGCGGGACATAGTAATTTAAAAACAACACAAGGTGAATTTGCTTTTGATACCCACAGTACTTTAGTTGATGATGAAACCTGGGATCTTTATAAAATAGCGACCGTGAAATTCTCCTCTGCTTTTACCATCCTAGAAAGAGATGAAAATATCCCCTCACTTCAAGAGTTAATTGACGAAGTGACCATAGCTCGACAAGTGACAGAGAATCATCCATGACCCAAAAAAAGAGTAACATTCGTCTCATTGAACATTATTTTGCCGATTTGATTGTCGATCAATCACAAACTCCCAAGCAAGAATTCTTGCAAGCCATCATCCCGGCCGGGAGTCTTAGTCCTCTTGAGGCCTTCATGGTCTATCGAGGAGACTATGAAGCACGTTTGACAGAAGCACTTAAAAATAAATATGAAGGCGTTTATCTTATCGCAGGCGATGATCTCTTTAATACGCTTGCGGCCATCTTTTTAACAGATGAAAAATCTTCGGTTAAAGATCTGGGGGAATTTGGTAAAAATTTTCCTGATTGGCTTACTCACTCTGCCCCTTTACATCCAGATATGAAATTTCTTGATCAAGTGGCTACTGTGGACCTCATTTTCCACCAGCTTTTTCATTGTCCAAGTCCAACGATAACTCGTGTTGATACTGATGATGCCAGTAAAATATTTTTACATAACGGCAAACATATTATTCAGTACGATTTTACTTTTCCAGCCTTATCTCTTTGGCATCATCGATACGATGAAGAACTCCCTGATGACTTTAATTGGAATCTAAAAGAATCGATTATATTTTCTAAAAATGTTCATAACCAAATAGATACCTTTATGATTACCTCTCATTCCTTAAAAAATTTTTGGAATTATTTCTCATCTGATCATTCCTTATTAGAATCTCTTGAGTATTCGTCTAATCAACCAAATTTTGACTCCTCTATATTTATTCCTCAATACACTGATTTATTGGCCTCTATTCTCCGCATATGTTTTCTTGGAGGGAATGATGCTTAAACTAATTAAGAACACTGTAATTTTTACATGCTTCACTACAACTCTTTTTTTCTCGCTGAATGTAGCTGCAAAAGAAAATATTTTACTCACAATAACTAATGATGAAGATAAAGAAGTTACACGTTTCGTTGCAGAGACAGATGCCGATGACCGAATCATTAAAAAATTTCACCAGGACACATTTGATGCTCGTGGAAAGCTTTTAAAACGTATTAGTGCTGAATCTAGAAACCTTAAAAACAATAATGGGATGGTTTTAAAAGCTCAGGATAAATATGTCGTCGTGGCCCTAAAATGCCAGAATTTTGATGAACAACAAGGTGGAGACATCAACATCGATACACTTTATAACGGTGCGACAGGAGAGAGAAGACAATATTCCATTGAATTATCAAAAGATAAAGCAGCTTGGTCTGTTTATGTGAAAGATCAAAAAGTGAAGTCAATGCACTTACAAAGTAACAAAGTGATGCTCATTGGCACAGTCGGAATTAAAAATATAGTTATGAAATAAGAAAACCGCCTTCTAGGCGGTTTTTTTATTTTGAGTATGGTTAAGTTCTATCTCTTGTAAGATCTTTACTTCCTCTTCAAATCGTCTATTCACTTTTTCGACCACATGAAAAAATGCTGGTCTTAATTCTGTTCGATGATCTTCCGGTACAAAATCTTCATATCGAGCAAAAATATAAAACTCATTATCTGGTGAGTGACGAAAGTTTTTACCATTGCCATAAAAATTCATAATTCGAGTATCGAGTGTGTATTTTACATATTCGTCTCGTGACTCCCAATCAATATTTTTAAAAGAGCCTAAAGTATCTTCTAAGTTTTTTGTGGTCAGTGATAAAAGTGAATTGACTGGAATCTTAAAATGCATTTGTCTTGAAAAATTAATTTTATTCATGAAGTTTTTGTCGACTATTTTTAAAATAACTCCATGTTTGGAAACTTGATGAATAGATATTTTATTAGAGTGATCAACAAAATCTTTATCTAATTTTAACATCAAAGGAATATTGGTTTTTAATCTAAAACCTCTAAGCATATAGTGTTCTGTCAAAATCTTGCGATAAATAAATTGCGAATAGATTTCTTTGGTCATCCATTTCATCGAAGTAATCGTATAATATGGACCATGTTCAGATTCATAAGAAAACAATATTTCATCTTTACGATCAAACCAAGTTAAGCGCAGACGACTGTCGAGGTAACTCTCATAGAGATCATACAATGTAGATTTTAATACTTGTGTTTTATTACTTAACCAAATGACTTGATTTTTTAATTCTTGAAGTGAGCGATTTAGTTGAGTGAGAGATTGAACATTATTAAAGTTTTTAAACTTCGATCGTTGCAAGATACAAGTTTGATCCCAATCTGCCCAATGAAAAGATAAGTTATCCGTTAGTACAAGAGCTTCACTTAAATTTTGACGGCTCAAGTATTTGTCTAACAAAAGGTTTTTAGTATTCATAACTGACATCCTTACTCCACAATCGAGAAAATCGAATCTTTAGACTCCATTTTAGTTTCTGACTGAATTTGTCGGAAAAAATTCAACAAAGCTTTACAAATAAATGAATTTATTAAGTTTAATTTGACTTAAGGGACTTAGAAAAAAGCCGAAAAGTGCAACATAATCTTGGCGATGGAACTTAAAATATGAAAAATCCATTCGATCTACTCGAACAAAATTCCTTAGCTTTTAAGCTAACCCCGATTTCCTATCGAGAGATTTTTCATTTAGTTGAAGTCCCTTGTGATATTTATGGCAATGTCGATGGTCTCTTCAAAGTTGTTATCCACAAACGTGGCGAAGTCCATGCTGCCATTATAAAAGACTTAATCAGCAGAAAAATTAAAAACATTTTTGTTTTAGAAGAACACCGCACTTTACTAAGAGAAGTACAGCAGGAGCACTTGAGATCTGTGACTCGCTCACTATCAATCGGCGACTCTCAAGAAAAAGCAAAACTCATGGCCAATGCACTAACATTAAATATGGGCTATCTTTACGAGGATCCTACCAACGATGCCATCTTATCTCTGCAAGTACAGTCCGCTAAAAACTTTTCGCTTTTTTTATACAATAAACCTCAGTTACATGAAACTCTATTCAAAGAGTTTATAAAGCAAGGCCACCATTACGTTTTAAGTCAGCCCTTTATTTCAACATTATTTTTTATCGGCGTCCTAAAACAATCCCGTCTCTACGCTGAAAAAGATATCGAATTATTTTTTCTCACAAGTTATTTGAAAGATGTTGGCATGAGTGCAATTCCTGTTGAAAAATTTAACGAGGAAGAACTAGACGAAGGATCTAAAAAATTATTAGCGTCTCACCCACAGCTTTCGTTAAACATTCTTAAGGGGAGAGCTCCTCTTCCACCCAATTTTATGAAAATCATTGAGAATCATCATATTTTTAGTACACTGACCAATGAAAAAACATTGCATGACAAAGAGGATGAACTCATCTATGGCTTTGAAACAATTATGATGGCTGTAATGGACACTGTCGCCGCCATGATCACTCCAAGGCCATTTAGAAAACCACATACTTTATTTAATGCACTCGATGTCGTTCGAGTCTTAATTTCAGAACAATACCCACAAGAATTTAAATTGATCGTTCACTACTTCAGAAATTTTTTCAAAGAGCAATAAACGCAATAGGCGACTAAATTCATTCAACATAAAATTCTTTTCAAATCGAATATTTATTGAAAAACTGATCTTACTTCGTAAGCAAGTGACCATCAATCTAGGGAGGGATAAATGGCCAGTACTGATATTAGTCCGTTGACAGGTATTATTGAGGAAGACAAGGTCTTCGTTGACTTTGGAGAACATGAGGGAAAATCAGTTCTCGAAATCGCTGATACTCTGCCTGAGTATTATGATTTTCTTTTAGAAAACAAACACGGGGGCAAATGTACTATTCGCCGCTCTAAAGACAAATCTTTCAAACTTTATGTCTCACAAATAGCTCATTAATTTTTCGACATTTCTTGGGCATTTTGCCCAAGAAATGTTAAGATCTAACAAAATCCTAACAATCGATCGCCTCTTTTTTGAGTAAAATACTCATATATATCAACTGAAAAAAGCGTATAACCATGATTCATTTAAAATCCAAAACCCAAGATGCCCTACTTTTCTATTTATTAAAATTCTTAGCACTGATCGTCATAGGTTTACTCTTCGCCATAATTGGCTCACTTATCTATTCAGCCCTACCGGCCATCAAAGCTTTCGGTCTAAGTTTCTTTTTTAAAAATGAATGGAATCCTATTGAAGAAAATTTCGGTGCCTTACCTTTTATGTTTGGAACTATTGCCACTTCATTTCTCGCCGTTTTATTGGCAACCCCCATTAGTATTTGTATTGCTCTCACTATTAGTGAGTATCTACCGAAAAGATTTTCTAAATTATTATCGCTTTTGGTGGAAATGATTGCAGCTATCCCAAGTATTGTTTTTGGACTTTGGGGAATTTTTCATCTTATTCCGTTTGTGAAAGAAACGTTGGCACCATTTTTAAAAACTTATTTTGGTTTTTTACCTTTTTTTCAAGGCCCGAGTTTTGGAATTGGAATTCTCACAAGTTCAATTGTCCTGGCGATTATGATCACACCTACCATCTCTTCAGTGTGTCGTTCAATATTTAAAGCAATTCCTCCACTACAAAAAGAAGCTGCTCTCGCTTTAGGAGCTACAAAATTTGAAGCCATTAAAATAAGTATCATTTCTCCGTCAATTTCTGGAATCACTAGTGCCGTCATTCTAGGTTTAGGGAGAGCTCTCGGCGAGACCATGGCGGTAACGATGCTTATCGGAAATTCACCAGTCATTAGCTCTTCACTTTTCTCACCAGCGGCAACGATGGCCTCTGTTATGGCCAATGAATATACAGACGCGAACTCTCCTCTGCATATCGCTTCACTTTGCTATATTGCTCTTTTATTATTTGTGATTACATTTATTTCAAATATTTTTGCTAAACTTATCATTGGCCGTTTTAACAAAGGACGTGCTTAATGACTTTAAATAGCAAAAGCCTTTTTAGAAAATTCAAAAACCATTTATTCACACTAGTCCTTTTTAGCTGCTCACTGCTTGTGCTCACTCCATTAATTTTAATTTTAAAATTTGTTATAACAGAAGGTGCTTCTTCTTTAAGTTTGGATTTTTTCACTGAACTTCCAAAACCAGTGGGTGAAATTGGTGGCGGAATGAAACACGCCATCTTAGGAACAATCTACATGGTCCTTTTAGGAGGAATCATTTCAATTCCACTTGGGATTGGATGTGGGGTCTATCTGGCCGAATTTAGAAAATCTAAACTCTCACGATTTTTAAGAATATGTGTTGATCTGATGACGGGAATTCCTTCGATCGTAATAGGTATTTTTGCCTACCTCATAATTGTCGTTCCGTTGAAAAGTTTTTCCGCCCT
>JAKLJM010000235.1 GCA_023151145.1 Bacteriovoracaceae bacterium
ATAAGAGTTTTCAGTGGGTACCAGAGGATTAATTGTTCCTCGATCTGTTTCTAAAATAATGAAATCTTTGATGTAAAAAGGAGAAGAAATTTTTGTGATCTCTAATTTTCCTTTCACCGTTTTTTCAAGATAAGGGGCCATTTGCACAACTTGCTTGGTAGATAATTCAAACGTATATTGAGAAAGAGTTTTTTCGTTGATAAAAAGGTTCATTTTTTTATCCACGATTTTAACCGTTCCTTGGAATGAAAAAGTTCCGCAGTTTTTTTCTTGAGCATAAGTTTGAGTTGTTAAGAAAAGGCAAAGGGCTAGGGCGAGAGAAATTTTGCACGCATCTTTCACGAGTTTTTCCTTGAAGAATAGCATCGGTTATCCTTTAGAAATTTAACATGATTCCTGATTAATTTAGAGAGGGGAAAAGCTTTCGTGGGATTAATTTGAAAATGCGGTATCAGCGAGTAGGGCATTCTTACTGTAAGTGCTTGTTTTTTGGAGCTGGCCACCAATGAAGGCGGCCAGAATAGTCATTATTTATTGGAGTAAACTAGTTCCTGTCGATTTTAAATGGTCGCAGGCTTCGGCAATTCTTTGAGTCATTCCTTTTTCCGCGGCCTTTAAATATTCTCTTGGATCATAATGTTTTTTTGATCCGACTTCGCTATCTACTTTTAAAACTTTATCGTAATTTTTAAACATATGATCAACGATCGGACGAGTGTAGGCGTATTGAGTGTCGGTGTCGATATTCATTTTAATCACGCCGTAATTAAGAGTTTCATGAATCTCATGCAACTCAGAACCTGAGCCACCATGAAACACTAAATAATGTTCATGATCGGTTCCTAATTTTTCACGGACAGCATTTTGTCCATCTCTTAAAATCGTAGGTTTTAGTTTTACGTTTCCTGGTTTGTAAACACCATGAACATTTCCAAAAGTTGCCGCATACATAAAGGCACCAATTGGTTTTAATTCCTTGGCCATTTGAACCATTTCTTCTGGTGTCGTATAAAGTTTATCAGCTGGAGCACCTTCATTGTTTTTTCCGTCTTCTTCTCCGCCCACAACTCCAGTTTCTACTTCTAAGATGATTTCAGATTTAGCACATCTTTCTAAAAGTTTTTTAGATTGTTTAATGTTTTCTGCCAATGGCAATTCAGAGCCATCAAACATATGTGAGTTAAAAAGATTTGGTAGCCCTTTAGCTCGTCTTTTTTCTGTTTCTTCAATTAATGGGAGCATGAATTTTTCAACGTCTTCGGGGTGACAATGGTCGGTGTGAAGAGCGATTAAAATATTGTATTTTTCTGCTACAAGATGCACGTGTTGAGCAATACTGATTGCTCCTAAGGCCATATCACCAATGCCAACACCAGAGGCAAATTTACCTCCACCGGTGGAAACTTGGATGATCCCATCTGATTTTTTATCTGCAAACGCTTTTATCGCAGCATTGGCCGTAGACATCGACGTTACGTTTATCGCTGGATAAGCGAAACCTTCTTTTTTAGCTTTTTCTAACATTTGACGGTATTGGGCCGGTGTTGCAACAGGCATAATGACTCCTCTAAAAATTTTGCAAATAAGTTGTGCCTACTATAGCGAGAAAGTTATAAAAAATGAACTTTCTTTTTATTGGTAGAGTGGAAGATTTAAAACAAAAGTCGTTTGTTTTTCATGTTCATCTAAAGTCAATTTCCCTAAATTGATCTCAGCTAAGCGCGAGGCAATGGTAAGACCTAAACCTGTTCCTTTCCCAACGTCTTTTGTGGTGTAGAAAGGGTGAAAGATTTTGTCTTGAAGATGGAGGGGAATTCCTGGACCTGAATCAATAATTTTTATAAGTAAGCGTCCTTGATGAACAGCAAGATCGAGCTTTACTACTGGGTTTACTTGATTTTTTACCGCTTCTGCCGCGTTTTTTACTAGGTTTTGTAACGTTTGATAAAGGGCTACGCGTTTAATTTTAACTAGTGAGTTTTTAGTAGCTTCGTTTTCATAGTTTAGGACAAATTGAATATTAAAAATGGATATTTCGGCGTTTAAAACTTCAATCACGCCAGCGATCAAGTCTTGAACGGTGGTTACTTCAAAAGGCTCGTCGTCAGAGACTCGTGAGGTCACTTGAACAGAGTGGAGAATATTTTTAACTCTGGCGGTAGATTCTTGGATTCTTTTTGAAAAGAAATGAATTTTTTCTACATCTAGTTTTTCTTCTTTTAAACACTCTTGAATTTTCTTGGCAGAAAAACCAATGACGGTCATGGGATTGTTAATTTCATGGGACATACCAGAAAGCATATCGTTAATGGATGTCAGTCTTGCTGAGTTGATTTCCATTGCTTTTTGAATTTGCAATTCTTTTTGTTGCTCTGAAATGGTGTGATCTTTTTGTTGATTTAAGACATAGATTTTTTCAAGCATTCTATTGATTTCGAATTCTAAAATATCTAATTCGTCTGGATCATGTTGGGGGCGATTGATTTGTAAACGATTCAAAAATCTAGCATCTAAATCAAAGTTTTTAGTGAAGGAAATAATTTGTGAAATATTACGAGTAATAAAGTAATGAAAGATTAATAAAATGAGCCATGCCAAAAGAAAGGTTTTAATAAACTGTGAAGACATGAAAAGAAAAACTTTCTTTTTAATTTTTTCGACGATGTAGTCTTTGGTAATAAATAATTGCAGTTTTCCAAGGTATTCACGAGAATAGGAATGATCGGAATAAAGATAAAATTCACGTTTGATAATTTCATCATTATTTTGAATGTTGCCACCTTTTTCAATGATTAAATTTCCGTGGTTATCTAAAACTCGGGTGAGGACAATGTCTTGAATTTTTAAAATACCATCTAACTGAATTTTTAAATACTGTTCATCTAAATTCCAAATGGCATTTGATAGCGTAGGCACCGTTGTTTTTTCGATTTGCGCAACGCGCTCCTCAAGGGAATTTAGGTCATCGTTATATTCGAAATAGAAATTAAGGAAAATCACCAGGGAAGTTAAAATGGTACTAACGGTCATTACCGAAAATAACATTTTGGTTTTTACTGATTTGAATTGAGAAAATGGCTGGTTAGGAAAACTCATATCTTCGAATATTCCTTATGTTTTTAGCTTAGATTGTGCATAGACATTAAATCTCTTTCATCGAGAAATTACAATTAAGATTGTAGAAATTTGTCCGATTAGCTTCTTTTTGTTAAGATGTCTCCACTTCGGCAAGTATTAAAAATAGAGGTTAAAATGTTACAAAAAGTTGAAAAAACTTACACAATGAAAAACACACCTAAAGATACGCTCAAGAAATGGTATGAGTTAATGACTTTAGGCCGTTTATTAGATGAACGGGCACCAAATTATTTAAAGCAAGCAGTCGGTTGGTCGTACCATGCTCCATATGCAGGTCACGATGCGATTCAATTGGCCATTGGTCAAACATTTGTTAGAGGAGAAGATCATCTTTTTCCTTATTACCGTGACATGCTCACAGCAGTCGCCGCTGGAATCAGTGCTGAAGAAATTATTCTTAACGGGATTTCAAAGGCTACAGATTTAGCGTCTGGTGGACGTCACATGTCTAACCACTTTGCAAAACCAGAGTGGAAAATCCATAATGTTTCTTCTTGTACTGGTAACCATACTCTGCACGCAGTAGGTGTGGCCCGTGCGATGAAAAGATATAAGCACACAGGTGTAGCTATTTCTTCTCAAGGTGAGTCTTCAGTTTCTGAAGGATACTGTTATGAGGCCATTAACGGTGCCTCTTGTGAGAAACTTCCAGTGGTTTTTGTTTTTCAAGATAACGGATACGGAATTTCTGTTCCGAAACGCGATCAAACGGCCAATGAAAGAGTGGCGGATAACTTCTCTGGATTTTTGAATTTAACAATTATTCATTGTGACGGGAAAGATGTTTTTGATTCAATGAGCGCCATGACTCAAGCGCGCAAAATTGCCATTGAAAAATCAGAACCAGTTATCGTTCATGCTATGTGTGTGCGCATTGGAAATCACTCCAACTCTGATAAGCATGAGTGGTATCGAGATGAAGAAGAAAGAGCAGCTGCCAAAGCACAAGATCCATACTTAAAATTTAGAAAAGATCTCTTAGATGCTAAAATCTTTTCAGAAAAAGATTTAACAACCATTGATGAAGCGATGAAAGAAATCGTGATCGATGCTCATACAAAAGCGATGAAAGCTCCAAACCCAACACCAGAATCAATTTATGATTTTGTTTTACCAGAGCCCCATGTCCCAACTAAATATCCAACTGGAGTTCATAATGAAAATTCTGAACCTCAAAAATTTATTGATGCAATCAACGGAACGCTAAAAGCAGAATTTCGTCATAACCCAAATACTTTTATTTGGGGACAAGATATGGCCAATAAAGAGAAAGGTGGAATTTTTAACGTCTCTAAAGGGATGCAACAAGAATTCGGAATTGAGCGCGTCTTTAACGGGCCAATTGCCGAAGATTTTATCTTAGGTACAGCGAATGGTTTCTCGCGTTTTAGAGATGATATTCGTGTTTGTGTTGAAGGGGCGGAATTTGCAGATTATTTTTGGCCTGCGATGGAACAATATGTAG
>JAKLJM010000236.1 GCA_023151145.1 Bacteriovoracaceae bacterium
TGGCTTAATTGAAACCTTAGACGAATTACTTCTTGTTCATCGTAAGCAATATGAAAATGTAAACACTAAGGTTAGCGCCAATACAAAAATCCTATCATCTCTTGGCACATTAAAAGATTTAAAACTTGATCCTTATTATGTTAGATCCCTCGTTTTCCATTCAAACGATGAATATCTTAAATTAGCGGCCAGTGATGAATGTAAATTTTATTCATTACTAGAAAATCACCTACTAAAAAACACGCTCAATGACCACGAGACAGTCGTTGCTTTAGTTACGACATCTTCAGGGGGTACAGAATCTACTAAAATTAGCAAAAAAGATTTTTTACAAGAAATCTATAAAAGAAAATGTTTCAACAATAGAGAATTCACTGTTTTGTTTAACGATACTAACATAAAAAAAACAGTCGAATCTATTAAAATGAGTATTCCTCTTAATAATGATCAATGTACTGACATTCATAAAGAGTGGCTTCAAAACGCTTATACTCCTTATCTTTGTAAAATATCGAGCGTTTTAAAACCAACCATACTCCCCAATAAGTTGCAACAGTCGCTAAATAACGAAAAAGCTAATTTTTATCGAACAAATATAAATAGTTTTCAAAGAACTTATATCGAAAATTTATGTTCGAACTTAAACTCTGCAGAAAAATTTTGTCAAAACTACTTAAAGGGAGATGTTTGGACTAAGATTGCAAATGGTGAAATGCCTGCATATAAAATGACCTATAAATGTGCTGATATTTTGAAAAAACCACTTCCACTTAGTCGAAAAGACCTAAGTGCTTGTGCCTTAAGATTCAATGAGAAGCCAGAAATCTGCACGACTGAAGGTTCAAAAAACTATCCTTCCAACTATCCATTTTTCGCTTGCAACGATCAATCTGACGCTCTTTTAAAATCAAAACTCGTAACTCCTTATCATGACTGCCCTGGAAATATCGACAACGAAGGCATAATAAACTTTCATCGCTTAAGTATGCATTTTAATCCAAGAACATATGTTTCTTCTCCAAGTAACTGTGCCACAGAAAGTAATTATACTTATGCTCGTACGGTAATTGATGCCGGCAATGATGCTGGCTGGCCTTTAAAAGTTTGCTTCTTGAATCGAGTTGAAAACAAAGAACAATGCATCCCTTATATTCCAGGATCCAGAGAAAATGAGAATTTAAGCGAAGACAAAGTTATTGCCCAAATACTTTATCAGCACTATGGCTCTTCTCTTAAAACAACCTGTACGGTTGTAGATAGTGAAACCTATAATCCTTTACGCTCAAACTTTAAGGCTGGTTGTTTTATTGTGTACGACAAAAATAATTGCACAACTTTAAAGTGCGATAAAAAAATTGTTTTAGACGAAAAAATAATTCCTACCATTCGTTACGAAGGCGTGCCAACTTTTGACTATCTTCCAAGCACTTTTATGAATGAAAGATATGCTCTTTCAAATTTAATAAAAGAAAAATTAGGTGTTCAATCTCGTACACTACAAAATGTCACAGACATAAAGTTCTATTTAGATCAAATGCCACAAGCTGTTGTACACGGCGTAGGGTGTGCCGAAGATTTAATTCCGGAATTATTACAACGTCACGCTCTCAATCAATGTAAACCACTACCTTTTATCATTGACTCCTATATCATGAAAGATGGTGAATTATTTTTAAGCACTCGATTATCTATTGATGATCTTCACTCCCCTAGACTCCTACGATGGTCATCCATTTATAATGCCGTTGCTGGATACAAAGAATTACATCCTCTCAACTCTTGGACGTTGTATGGCCTTAAAAAATAGATTGTTAATATTCATTATTTTATTAGGGCAATCGTTTTTAGCAGTAGCAAACGAAACGGGTTCACAATTCGTAAAAGAACCCCTTGTGGAAATGCTGGCAAAACAAGCGACAAATAATATTCGCTTCATTTCTAATGATGGAAAGCTTACTTATTACCAAAAAAGATCAGGCCAACTTTTACTATCGAGTAACTATAAAGTGTTAGAAATATTGAAAGGATCTCTTTCAAATCATTACACCATCATTGGCACTCCAGCTCGCAAGAAATTAGTGGTTTTACAAAACAATAACTACCACACTTTTTATTCCATGCGAGGTTTAGAAAATATATACATCATTAATTTTGGTCAATCTTTTGCTCGTGAAGTTGGTAGCGGTATGGCTGCGCGACTCCACAACGATGACCAATGGCTGAGTTATTATAATCCTTATAATAAAATTATTTATTTTGAACACACTGCCAATACGGCTTTAAAATATCAAATAAAAATTAATGCTAGAAAAAATCCATACTTCGTTCCTCAAGTTGTCATGTATAATGAAGATCAAGTGGCTTATACAGACATGAATGAAGAAGGCACGATTGGTCTTTTCCTATTTAAAAGATCTAGTGGACGTTCTGAATTAAAATACAAACTAACCTCTCCATTTAGCCGCTTAGAATTGTGTTATACAGGCAATGACTTATTCATTGGTGAATTCGGCCTTCCACTCACTGGTCCAGGAAGCGCTATAAAGAAAATAAAGCCACTTGAGTTTGAAAATTTTAAAAATATTGAAACAATTTATACTTCAAATTTAAACGATCCAGGAAACATGAATTGTCGCGAAAAAGACTTCCTCTATTTTTCAAAAAATATCGGGGCGACTAATGCAAAAGCAATTTATGAAATTGTTCAATTCGATATCACTGCAAAAAAAGAAAAAGTCCTGACATATTTTAAATCAGTCACTCAACTCATAGATATGGATGGTGTCTTTTTGATCAATGAAAAAGGAAAAACCTTTATTGTTAAAGGGAATAGTAATTTTAAATTCATTGATATTTTAGCTGCTCCCAATAAGGGAGAATCGCTATGAAATCTTTCATTGCTTTACTATTAACGATCATCATTAGCACGCCTCTCTGTGCTAAAGTCTTTACCTATTCTCCGATTACTAAAAAATTTCCTATTGAGTTTGAACTTTTGTTTAATTTTTTACAATCTGAAGAATTGAATCCTGACGAAAAATATCAATTCGAACGCTCTATTGTTGAACTCGATCGACTTGCTCGCAACATGAACGAAGAAGAACTTCTATTCATCACCAAAACTGAAATCTACAAAACTCTTTTAAAACCAAACGATAGAACAGCCCTAAAAAGAGAAATGTTTAATCCTAGCACTGAATATAAAGATTTAATGCTGCTTAAAAATTCACGCCAAACTCCTCCCGTTGAACTTTTAAAAATCGAAAGAAGATTAGAACTAGCACTAAAACTTGCCATGAATGTTAATAGTGAAAGTAATTCTCAGCTAAAAGCTGAATTGAAAACCAAAGCGCTTAATCTTCTGCGTAACCTAGAAAATGCCTTTAAACTTATCGCTCTGCAAAGTAAATTTGCCCCACTTGCACAAGAAGTGACGCTTTCTTCCCTAAAGTTTTTTAAGGCTGAGGAAGTGACTCCTGTCACCACTATGCAGCAAAACAAGATTAAAGTCGAAAAAACTATTGATGACATTCTCAACCCAGTCTTAAATAGCGATTCTGATAAAAAAGTTGAGGCCCTTCCTCAACCTGTTAATGAAAACGAATGGCTCTTAGATGCCGAACTCGATCGCATGACAGCTCCCAGTAAAACAGAATTACCAAAACCAGTAGATCAAACTGATTGGCTCCCTGACTTTCAATGATTCTTATGCTATGATTCAGGGATTATTTTCACAGGGAATTCCCCCTAATATTAGTTCGTGTTCGAGGCATAAATGGCATTATCCAAACAACCTTATAAAGGCACTCGTGATTTTTTTCCAAAAGATAAACGTCAACGAGATTTTATCGAAGAAGTCATGGCCACTACGGCTGAAAGTTTTGGATATGAACCTTACGATGGACCATTGTTAGAAGAAGTAGAACTCTATCTAGCGAAATCTGGTGAAGAATTAATTAACGAACAAATTTATTCCTTTATGGACCGCGGTGATCGAAAAGTTGCCATTCGCCCTGAAATGACTCCCACGGTAGCAAGAATGGTGGCACAAATTCATCGAGAAGTCGCAAAACCTATTCGTTGGTATGCATTTCCAAATTTCATGCGCTATGAACGCCCACAAAAAGGAAGACTAAGAGAGTTTTGGCAATTTAATTGTGATATTTTCGGTGCACCTGGAAGAACTGGAGAAATTGAAATCCTTCAAGTTGCCATTGAATTATTTGAACGCTTCGGAGCGAACTCATCACAATTTGAAATTTTAATTAATGATCGAAAAATTGTTGATACCGTTTTTAAGGACCTGCTTCTTTGCAATGACGAGCAAACGCATAAGCTTTACAAGATTGTAGACAAAGCAAAAAAAGTAGCTCCTGATGCTCTTCAAAAAATGGTTAATGACACTGGGATCACTGAAAGTGCACAGAAATTATTTTTTCAATATATCAACATTTCTTCACTTGATGAAATTGTAAAATTTTTAAAATCAAATAATAAACATGAAGTTGCAGATGAATTCGCTCAATTTGTCAGTGAAGCCAAGCTAGCAGGACTTACTGAGTACTTAAACTTTGATGCTTCTATCGTTCGAGGCTTAGATTATTACACAGGTATTGTCTTTGAAATGTTCGATAAACACCCTGAAAATCGCCGTGCCCTATGTGGTGGTGGAGCATACCATAATTTGCTACAAATTTTTAACGAGAAACCTCTTCCGGGTGTAGGGTTCGGACTTGGTGACGTCACATTAACAGATTTTTTAAACGTTCATAACCTAATGCCGAACTTCGAAATTCCTCTTAATGATGTCTTGGTAACCTTTCAAGACCCTAACGGATTCCAATCTGCCATGAAAGTTGCCAGAGAATTAAGAAAAAAAGATTTCAAAGTTATAACAATGCTTGAAGAAACAAAAATGAAAAAAGTCTTTGAGTTGGCCGATAAAAAAGGATGCAAAAATGTCGTTCTCATTGGAACAGATGAAGTTGCCACTGGTAAAATCCAAGTAAAAAACACTGAGAAAAGAGATCAAAAAGATTTCAACTTAAATGATATTGAATCAATTATTAATTTTTTAAAATAGGCTCAGACATGACTACAAATACAACTACTGAATTACCTACTACTTACTCTTCAAAAGATGCAGAAGCCAAATGGTACAATACTTGGGAAAAGGGAAATTACTTTAAACCAAAAGCTGGAAAAGCCAACAAAGCTTATACCATTATTGTCCCTCCACCAAACGTAACCGGAAAACTACACGCGGGTCACGCACTTGATATCACCACTCAAGACTCGCTCATTCGTTTTAAACGCATGAAAGGCTTTGAAACTTTGTTTTTACCAGGACTAGATCACGCAGGAATTTCTACTCAGTCAGTTGTAGAAAAGAAAGTTTGGGAAGAAGAAAAGAAAACTCGCCATGATTATGGCCGTGAGGCATTTGTTAAAAAAATTTGGGAATGGAAAGAAGAATACGGAAATACGATTCTCAATCAGCAACGGGCCATGGGAGCAAGTTGTGACTGGGACTATTTAACTTTCACTCTTGATCCCATTCCAAATCAAGCAGTAAAAAAATTCTTTACTGACATGTATAACCAAAAACTCATTTATCAAAGTGACTATATTGTAAACTGGGACCCCGCATTGCAATCTGCCGTATCTGATGCCGAAGTTGAACATAAAGATGTGGCCGGAAATTTCTTTCATATAAAATATGCCATTAAAGGATCAGATGAAATTTTAGAAGTGGCGACAACACGACCAGAAACTCTTTTTGGTGATACTGCTGTTGCCGTTAATCCAAACGATGATCGTTACAAGCACCTCATTGGAAAAACCGCCATTATTCCTCTTTGTAACCGAGAAGTACCAATCATTGGAGATGAGCATGTTGATTTAGAAAAAGGAACGGGATGCTTAAAAGTAACTCCAGGCCACGATTTTAATGACTTTGAAATTGGAAAACGTCACAACCTTCCGATCATCACTATGCTAAATAAAGATGGAACTCTAAATGAAGTCTGCTTAGAGTTTAAAGGATTAGCTGCAAAAGTTGGCCGTAATGTCATCTCAAAAAAATTAGATGAACTTGGTCTTCTTCTAGACAAAAAAGCTCACACTCATCCAGTCGGTCACGGAGAAAGATCAGGTGTTCCCATTGAACCAATGGTTTCTAAGCAATGGTTTGTAAACGTTAAGGAGATGAGTCGTCGTGCTGTGGAAGCTGTCGAAAAAGGAGATATGACTTTTTATCCTAGAGAATGGGAAAATACCTATTTCTCTTGGCTACGTGAACCAAAAGACTGGTGTGTTTCTCGCCAACTTTGGTGGGGTCATCAAATTCCAGTTTTTTATTGTAAAAAATGTAATCATCAATGGGCTTCTGAGAAAAATGAAACTCAATGTGAAAAATGTCATGATACAAATATTTATCAAGATCCAGATGTATTAGATACTTGGTTTTCTTCTGGGCTCTGGCCGATGTCAACACTTGGCTGGCCTAATCCTGAAGCCATGAAAGAAAAGAAATTTGAAACATTCTTTCCCAATGCAGTTTTAATCACTGGATTTGATATTATCTTCTTCTGGGTAGCTAGAATGATGATGATGGGTCTTCAAGCGCAGAACCAAGTGCCTTTTAAGGATGTTTATATTCATGCCAT
Source organism: Bacteriovoracaceae bacterium (assembly GCA_023151145.1). Classification (GTDB taxonomy): domain Bacteria; phylum Bdellovibrionota; class Bacteriovoracia; order Bacteriovoracales; family Bacteriovoracaceae; genus Bacteriovorax. Next base: position 6,669 of record JAKLJM010000236.1, read on the forward strand.
CGTTCGCGATAAACTCGGTCGCAAGATGAGTAAATCTTTAGGAAATGGAATCGATCCTTTTGATATGATCGAACAATACGGAACAGATGCCTTCCGTTTTGCCCTAGCAAGTGGTGCAGGATACAACCGTAATATAAATTTGGACCCTGAAAGAATCGGCGGTTACCGTAACTTCATTAATAAAATCTGGAATGCCTTTAGATTTATTTATCCAAACCTACAAACTGGATCTGCTGTCATTAAAGACTATAAAGCTCTCGACCATCATGAAAGATGGATACTTGCAGAACTAAACACTACAGCAAAAATCATGAACGAATCACTTGAAGTATATCGCTATGATGACGCCTGTGCCGCCATTTATTCATTTGTCTATGATAAGTACTGCTCATGGTTTATTGAGCTGTCAAAAAATATTTTAAATAGCGATGATCAAGTAAAAAAAGCTCAGAGAATTTCTGTTTTAAAATTTGCCATGAGAAAAATCTTAGCTCTCCTACACCCAATAACTCCTTACATTACAGAAGAGCTTTGGTCACATCTTAAAGAAGACAATGAAGATTTATTAATTGCTCAGGATTACCCTGAATATGATCAAAATCTAGAATTTCATCATGATCAAGAGCGCATGAATAAATTTGTTGAAGTTGTAACGGCCATTAGAAATCTTCGTCAAAGTGTAAACATTAAGCCAAAAGATGAAGTTAATGCTGAGCTCTTCACGAATGATCATGAACTAGTAAAATACTTTCGTGAAAATGCCGTTAATTTTTCAGAGTTAGCGCGAGTAAAAGATTTAAAAGTTGGCGACAAAGAACTCAATCGTCCAAGCAAGTCGATTATGTTCGCGACTACTCACACGGAAATCTTTTTACCGCTTGAAGGTGTAATTGATCTACAAGAACAAATTCAGCGTTTAAAAAAGGATTTAGATAAAACTGAAAAAGAATATAAAAAATACGAAGCTAAACTTAACAACGACAATTTCATGAAAAATGCACCAGAAGAAGTGCGCATAGAAGTACAAACAAATGAAAGAGAGCTGCGTGAAAAAAT
>JAKLJM010000237.1 GCA_023151145.1 Bacteriovoracaceae bacterium
TTATCTTCTTTTAAAAACCGTCGTGTTTCTCTTGTTTTATCAGGTGGTGTTGTTAAGGCAGCAGCTTGGCATTTGGGTGTTGCCATGGCGCTTGAGGAACTTGGATTTACTTTTAGACACAATACCAACCTTCCTTCCGACTTAGAAATTTCCTCTTATGTTGGTTCTTCAGCTGGTTCTCTCATAAATCTTTATTTTGCTTCTGGTTTTTCACCTCATGATGTTATCGACGCCACTATAAATCGCAACAAGTCTGGCAATACTCTTAAGGGTATTACTTATTCTGATATGCTCTCAAGAAAAATGCCTAAACGCGAACCTCATAATTTTGATTTTTATGATCCCTTTGAAGGCTTTCCTTTTTTTGTTAAACAAATGCTTCGTCCTTTATTTTCGACTTCTGGTTTGTTTTCAACGGAAAATCTAAACCAATATATGAAGGACCACGTTGTTTTATCGCAAAATTTTGAAGACTATCGCGCCGATATGTTTGTGGTAGCGACTCAACTTGATCACTCTCGAAAAGTTATTTTTTCAAAGTTTAATTATCCAAGCCCAATGCATGATTCAACCGCTGAATATTATACTGGTGTAAACGTGACTGAGGCCATATCCGCATCCATGTCTGTTCCACCTTTTTATGCTCCTTTTCCTATTTCCAATCCTCACACAAAAAAAGTGGATTATTATATCGATGGTGAAATCAGAGAAACTCTGTCTAACCATGTGGCGATTGATAATAAGTCTGAAGTGGTTATTTCTAGTTGGACACACACTCCGTATCACTACCACGATGAGATTGGATCTCTGGTTAATTTTGGATTACCTGCTATCTGTGTGCAGGCCATTTATTTAATGATTCAAAAAAAGATCATTGCCTCAAGGGCTGAAAAAATTATGGCAAAAGACGTTATCGATACAGTTAACGATTTTATGTTGGCCCATAAATTTACGAATGCCGAACGACTTAAGTTAACTTCAATCCTTGAGCGCAAAATGCACTATAACCCTAACGTTCGTTATATTGACATTTTTCCCGATCATTCTAACTACAAAATGTTTTTCACAAATTCTTTTTCTCTAGATCCTAAGAAAGCATCTTATATGATCACTTCTGGTTATAAGAGAACCATTGAAACTTTCAGAAATTTAACATGATTAAAACTTAGAGATTTTCTACTAGATAGGAATCATTCGAACAGTATGTATTGGCCATTTTCTTAGCGCCATTTGAATACTCAGCCTGAATATTCAATACTCCCATTCTATCACCTAAGATGTAGGCTTTGTTAGTCCACTCAGATATTTCTGTTGAAAGATTACCTTCGCGATCTGCATATATAATTTGTGTATAGACTTCACCAATATCAGCTGGTCCACCTACTTTAAAGCCGAGGATATCTTCTGTGGTGTTTACTTGGATGATACATGAGTTTGCAAGGTCCGCTAATTGAAACTCGCGCATTATCATTTGTTTTTCTCTTTCGGCCGGAACAACCACTTCGCTAGTTGCTTCATTGATACTCACAAACGTTGTACTTTCGTTTTTAAGTTCTAAATAGTTTTTTTGAGTATTCAAAGCATCGATGGTTTTAAAACTAAGCTTATTCAATGAAAGTTTTTTAACAGTATTTTTTGAGCCATATAGACTTACATTGTCTTTGCTTGGATTAAATTCAACAAGTTTTCCCATTTTTGATTCTGAATACAACTCAACTTCTGTAGCCGTTGTGTCTTTTGTTTCTTCATCTATATAGGTGATCATGCTTTCTTGAGTATTCACTATTTTCTGATACCAAGAATCGCCATTTTTCACTCTGACAAATACGTTTCCTGGATTTATTCCCGCGACTAGTAAGAAGGTTGCTTCTTCATCTTTTTTTGGTTTTGAAAACTTAGAAGTCAGATAAATTTTATTTGAGTACTCACCATCTAATTCAATTTCTTCATGGCCCTTTGTCAGGTTCACTAGAATATATGAGCCATCCATGTTTAATTTATGATCTGTTAGAAATTTTTCAAATTTCTCTGTTTCGATAAATGGAATGACTGTTTTTAGACTACTTGAATCCAAATCTAAATCTGTTTGCATGTCTATATAGCCATGTTTTAAAACAACTCCAGAAACAACATTGCCAGTACCCATTACTGAGTACTCAAGATTAATCTCTCCGCTCATATCGCTGGTTCTTTCATTTCGATCATAGTGCGGAATGAATTCAAATCCTGATGTTTCTTTAGTCCCCACACCTGGATTTACTTCTCGACCGATAATTTTATAGCTCAATTTCACTGCACCATCGATCGGCATTTCCGTGAATGCATTTTTAGCTATTTCACTTAGATTTTTATTTCCTGTTTCTTTTTTTAGACTAGCAGAGCTTTCGCTTTTTACCGCATCCGCGATTTGATAAACATCTAAATCATCTGATGGATCAACGTTGTTTTGTGTTTCAATTTTTTCCGTTGCTGGTGCTCTATTTTCAAAGCGTAATTGATTTTTAAGCTTTAAATTTTCATTTGATTCTCTTCTAATAACATTCAGTACAGATGATGAAAGTCTGGCTTCAGCATATTTATTGAGATTCTTATCAGAATAATCCGTTTTTAATTGTTGTGCTTCAAATTTTATATCTGACGGCAATTGATATTGATCAGCGTTTGCCTCGTTTTTATTGGCCACAACAGATGAGTCATTATAATCAAAAACTTTTAGATCATCTTCTTCTAAAGCAACATCGTTGGGTTTACTTGTACCCGCACTTGCGGTTTGAATGGTATCGACAATTACTTCTTCATTTTTAGAACTACTTTCTTTTGGAAGATTCCAATTAAGTTTTTCCCACTGAATGGTGTTTTTAATTTCTGTTTTAAACCCATTATGTTCTAACAAGCTCTTGTCATTTATTTCTTGAGACTCATTGCTGGCAACAACTACTGTCTTTGGTTTCGATTTTATTTTCGCTAGAACTTTTTCTTTTTTAATTCTTTTTTCATTTGAGTAAATTTCAAAACTCGTTGAAGCTATGGCTTTTTCAATAGGAGATAACTCTAATTTAATTGTGTTTTCACCATTGTAGTTACTGGCCAATAAAGTTTTTGTTTCCTCAATGGTTTTTGAAATGTTTTTGAATGTTGTTATGTCAATTTCACTTCTTCTTGATTCAAACACGTGAGTGCACGACTGCAGTAATGTAGCAGAAACGGCAATAGGAAGAATAATGGATAGAGTCTTTGTTCTATTCATGAGTAATTCCATATTATCTTATGCTTTGAGATCTGCTCGGGATTTTTACTGTTGGGTATTTTTTGCCTTAAAAAACAAAAAAGCCGACAATAAATGTCGGCTTCATTGGTTTAAATTTTTGATTAATTGAATTAAATAGTGTGGTTTTTTGTATAACCAGCAAGCTGAATACGAAGTTTCGCTCTTTCAACTTTTCTTCTATATTTTTCAATGTCTTCAAGCGATAAGCCTTCGGTGTTTTTAAGCTTATCTTCGCCGTTTTTAAGCGCTAATTTTGCTCTTTCAGCATCAACGTCCGTTGATTCTTCTGAAACGTTTGTAAGCACGATAATTTTGTTATCTAGGATCTTACAAACACCAGTTGTGATAGAAAAATGTCTATCTCCATAATCTGGTCCACCAAACACAGAAAGCATTCCTGTACCAAGTTTAGTTACGAGATGTGTGTGGTTTTCCAAAACGTTGATTTGTCCCTTTTCAGTTGGGATCAATAACGATTCAGCCTGCACGTTTTTCGCAACGATTTTAGAAGGAGAAAGAATGTCTACACTGTAATATCTCATCTTACACTCTACTTTAATCTTTTTTAAATCTTTGTATTAAGCGTGGGTGTTTAAACCCACGCGCTTAATAAAATTATTTTCCAGCTTTAATTTGAGCTGCTTTTTCGTAAACCATATCAAGACCACCAACTAGGTAGAAAGCTTGTTCTGGTAGATCATCACACTCACCATTAAGGATCGCTTTGAACGACTTAATAGTATCTTCGATTTGTACGAATTTACCTTTTAGACCTGTAAACTGCTCAGCAACGAAGAATGGTTGAGATAAAAATTTCTGAACCTTTCTTGCTCTTTGAACAATTAACTTATCTTCTTCAGATAATTCATCCATACCTAAGATGGCGATGATATCTTGAAGTTCTTTATATTTTTGAAGAATCTTCTGAACACCACGAGCAACAGCATAGTGCTCTTCACCAACGATAGCAGGCGAAAGAATTGTCGAAGATGATGAAAGTGGATCTACCGCTGGGTAAATTCCAAGCTCAGCAATCTGACGAGATAATTCTGTCGTTGCATCTAAGTGAGCAAATGTTGTAGCTGGAGCTGGATCGGTATAGTCATCCGCAGGTACGTATACCGCTTGGATAGATGTAATCGAACCATTTACAGTTGAAGTAATACGCTCTTGCATTGCTCCCATCTCAGGACCAAGTGTTGGTTGGTAACCTACGGCAGATGGAATACGTCCAAGTAACGCTGAAACCTCAGATCCTGCTTGAGTAAAGCGGAAGATG
>JAKLJM010000238.1 GCA_023151145.1 Bacteriovoracaceae bacterium
AAACTAAAACTAAAAGCTTTTGATCTTTGGTAAATAATTCAAATTTATTGATAAAAGCATCAACCCATTGCTCAAAATTGGAAATATAACCCGAAGACTTATTCAAAATAGAACCTCAAAAATGTAGAAGAAGCTTTTAACGGCCAGTTTCTACAGTAGCGAATGAGCTATAAATTTAAAAGACTTAACGCTTATTTTTAAACAAGAATTTCAATTAAACGCTGAAAAGTACTTGACGGAAAATATTCAGCACCTTAATATCACGTCTCATTACAGATCTTAATACATTCTTTGGCTCGGTAGCTCAGATGGTTAGAGCGATGGATTCATAACCCATAGGTCGGCAGTTCGACTCTGCCCCGAGCCACCAAAGAAACCTCCCACTTAAAAAATCCTATTTAAAACCAGTATTCATCGTTATTATAAAGAAATGAAAAAGATTATTTTACCACTTATTTGCTGTTCCCTCTTCTCAATTGCTTGTCAAAAATTACCCGTAAAATCTGCAGAAACAGAAAAAACTCAAATCACCTCACCTAAAGAAATAAAACGTTGTGTCTGTGTACAAATGTGGATGCCAGTCTGTGGAAAAAAAGATAAGAAAACTTATTCCAATGCCTGCTTCGCTGACTGTGCCGGTGTAGAATATACAATGGGAAGTTGCGATCAGATTGAATAATTTTTAAATTACAAAAGAATTTCTTTTTTTAATTCACAAAACGATAAATAAAACGATGTGGTGTAAGCATTTTTATAAAGACCAGAAAAATGCCATAACTCAGTATTTTTCTCTAAAAAATTACTATAATGCTTTAAAAGAGGCGTACGCTTTCTGGCCTTAGTTCTAAGCCCGGTCACTACTTCAAAATGATCAAACGAAGGTATCTTTAGATCTACTAATTTTACAATTTCATCATAATAAATTTTTAAGATTGAGCGCTCTTCAAAAACGAGCGCACCTTTTAGAGTTGTACTGCCAATAATTAATTCCTGTGATTGATGACGATAGATAAAATTTAAATCATTAAAGACGCGATAAAAACTTTTTTCAAATCCTAGACCTTCAAAAGGCCCACGAGCTTTAAGAAAACTTCCGCGCACTGTTGTTAAATTATATTCTTTAACAAATTGTTCACCAAAATGCTGGGGGAAAAAACTTTGAAATTCATTTTGATAGGCACCACGAGCATCTAATAATTTATGGGAAAAATAATCTCCACACTGACTTGATAGATGAAATTCACCGTGATGACACTCAGTCTTTACAATAAAATCTTCCACGACTTCAATGTTCAATTTTTTTTGAGCTTCACTTAATAAAAAATGCTGAAAAATTTCGGGATATATTATATAAGAATTCTCTTCGTTGATTGTTTTAAAAGAATGACGACATTCAGTTTTAATATAGGTTTGTGAGACTTCAGCGAGATCTTTGAATCGTTCATTTCCATCTAATATATCACTGCCTAAAAGTTTAGGCCCATGTTGATCGTCGTCGTCGGTATTAGCATTGACACGAAAAAAATATTCCTTCGTTACTTTTTCTATTCCTAATTCTGCTACCGATTTTGACTTTAAAAGAGGAACAAAACGGTGTTCAAAATGATGAAAACTCTTAAACAACAAATCCCCAAGTGGAGATAGGCCTTCTTTTATACCGGTGAGCGAAACAGTCGAAGTGGTTTGAAAAGAACAGGGGGTGGCCAAAAGAGGTGCATGAATTAAAAGAATTTTCATTTCTTTTAATTTTTTTAAGTTTTCTGGAACTAATTCAAGTAAAGATAACTCATAGAGAAAGGAAAGTGCGCCTATTCCCCCGCCAAATACAATTAAATCTGCTTTTTTTTTCACATTTCCTCACATCTTAAGAAAACCTAAGATTCTTGTTTGCCATTAAAGTCTAAAATGATTATCGTTTTTTCTCTACTGTTTTTCATAAGATTTTAGTCATAAAAGGAGCATTTCAAAATGGCATTAGACTCACAAGCAGTGATTTTTACCGCACAAGAAACAGCAATTAACGTTAAACCCGTTATGAGCGTACTGCAACTCCTCTTAGAAGAACAATGTACTGTTCCCTTTATTGCTCGTTACCGCAAAGAAGTAACTGGAGGAATGGACGAAACTCAAATTCGCCAAATTCAAGAATCTTACGAAAACTATATTGAAAGAGAAAAAAGAAGAGAATTTATTCTTGATGCTATTAAAAAAATGGAACTACTCACTCCTGATTTAGAAAAGAAAATTAAAGCAGCAGAAACAATTAACATTTTAGAAGATTTATATGCTCCATTTAAATCTAAGAAAAAATCAAAAGGAATGATGGCCATTGAAGCAGGTCTTGAACCACTGGCCAATTTACTTTTAGAAATGACTACTCCAAAAGAAGATTTGAAAAAAATTATTTCTGAAAAATTCCTAAATCCTGAAAAGAAAATTAAAACAGCTGAAGAAGCTTTCACTGGTGCATTTGACATTATTATTGAACGCATGGCCCATGATACAGAAACTAAAGAAATTCTAAGAAAAGATTATTGGACAAGTGCACTTTTAAAATCATCTAAACGCGACAAAGCTGAAGAAGAAGACAAAGACTTTATGAAATATAAAGACTACTTTGAATTCTCACAAAAAATTTCTGAACTAAAAGAAGCTAAAGCGACTCACCGTTTTCTTGCCATGAGAAGAGGTATGACATCAAAGGCATTAAAAGTTGATGTGGAATATCCAGAAGAAGCAGCAACCGGATTATTAAAAAAACAATTTTTTAATAATGATAAACTCACTTTTGTGAAAGAATTAGAAGTTGCAGCGAAAAAAGCTTACATCAACTATATTCATCCAAGCCTAGACCTAGAAGTAAAATCAGAATTAAAAAAACTTTCAGACGAAGCGGCCATCGATGTTTTTGGTATCAATTTAAAAAATCTTTTACTTCAACCATATCTTGGACCTAAATCAGTTATCGGGGTGGACCCAGGTATTAGAACAGGTTGTAAAATCGCCATCGTTGATAATACCGGAAAATTTTTAGGTGACTGTGTCATCTACCCACATGAGCCACAATTAAAAGTCAAAGAATCGGCAACCATCCTTAGTGCTATCATTGAACAGTTTAATGTTCATCATATCGCCATTGGTAACGGAACTTTTGGAAGAGAAACACTTGCCTTCATTCAAGAAAATGTAAAAGCTGTAAAAGACGGAAAAGTACAGGCCACAATGATTTCAGAAGCAGGAGCATCGGTTTACTCTGCTTCAGAAACTGCCAAAGAAGAATTTCCAGATAAAGATGTAACAGTGAGAGGAGCAATCTCAATCGCTAGACGTTTCCAAGATCCTCTAGCTGAACTCGTAAAAATTGATCCCAAATCTATTGGTGTCGGTCAATACCAACACGATGTTAATCAGGCCCGCTTAAAAAAATCTTTAGAAGGCGTCGTTGAATCATGTGTTAACTTTGTAGGCGTTGATTTAAATACTGCTTCAGCACCATTACTTTCTTACGTTTCAGGTATTGGCCCAACTCTCGCTCAAAACGTAGTAAAATTTCGCGAACAAACAGGTGGCTTTAAAACACGTGGTGAACTTTTAAAAGTTCCACGTTTTAGCGCAAAAGTATTTGAACAAGCAGCTGGATTTTTAAGAATTTATAAAGGCGTTGAACCACTAGACGCCACATTCATTCACCCTGAAAGATATGAGATGCTTAAATCTTGGACTCAAAAAAATGGAACTTCTTTAGATGATCTCATTACAAATAAAGAAACCATTTTAAAACTCGAAAAAGATTCTGCATTCAAGAATGAAATCGGTGAATTTACTTTTAATGATATCATCAAATCCCTTCGAGCTCCTTCTCAGGATCCAAGAACAGAATTTAAATCATTTGAGTATAGAAAAGATATTTCAAAAATTACTGATTTAAAAATTGGTGAATGGTATCCAGGAATTGTGACCAATATTACTCAATTTGGTGCCTTTGTTGATATTGGAATTAAGGAAAATGGTCTCTTACATGTCTCACAAATTAGTGATTCATTCGTAGAAAATGCCCTCACCGCACTTAAAGTCGGCCAAGAATTAAAAGTTCAAGTTACTGAAGTTGATTTTACCCGTGGAAGAATTTCATTAAGCTGTAAAAAAGGGGCGGAACTTGGAGCTGCCACTGGATCTTATAGCGGTGGACAAAAAAGATCAAATAACCAAAGTAAACCACAAAACAATTTCAATGGTCCAAAACAACCAGAATTTAAAAATAATGCCTTTAGTGCATTAAAAAACTTTAAAGCATAAAAGTACCAGACAAAATGTGACGGATAAAAGCAATCCTTATCCGTCACATTCACACATCCCATACCAATAAAGTAAACTATTTCATGTATCTTGCCGTAAAATTAAGATTCTATCACTGGAATTTTTTCAATTCTTTCTACGAAACGTCCGAAATGTCACATATATAAAGTATAAATATAAAATAATTACTCATCAATCCTTGGAGTTTTTGTGAA
>JAKLJM010000239.1 GCA_023151145.1 Bacteriovoracaceae bacterium
GAAGAGCTAAAAAATGACCTGCACTAGTATGGCAGTTAGTAAGAGGTTGTAGAGGATTTCCCTTCCATCAATGAAACCCCAGAGCTGGTTCCAAGCCTCGTGACACCCATTTTTAAATACAGGTTGGCTGTAGCGAGATCTCTAATACCTCCAGATGCTTTGATTTCCATTTGGTTGCCGACGACTGCCTTCATCAGTTCGACTGCTTGTGGAGTAGCTCCTGCGGTTGAGAATCCCGTTGAAGTTTTAACAAAATGAGCTTTCGCTTTTAGCGCACATTGAGAGGCTTCTTTAATTTCTTGATCAGTTAAAAGGCAAGTTTCTAAGATAACTTTTACTCTTTTTGGAGCTGCAGCTTTTACGACTTCTTCAATATCTTTTTGAAGATCAGACCAGTTCGCACTTTTGGCCATTCCTAAATTAATAACCATATCGATTTCACCTGCACCATCTTCAACAGCACAGCGAGTTTCAAAGGCTTTTGCTTTGGTGCTCATGGCTCCGAGTGGGAAACCGACGACGGAGCAAACCAAAACGTCAGTGCCTGTTAGTTCCTTGGCCGCTATTTTAACCATACTGGAATTTACGCAAACTGAGTAAAAATCATATTTTTTTGCTTCGTTACAAAGCTGAATGATTTGCGCCGGAGTAGCCTCTGGTTTTAAGAGAGTATGATCAATCGTTTTATTTAATGGGATGGATGAAGTAGACATAACGTTCCTTTACAAAGTCTATTGGCTTAAGTTTACTTAGATTATTATGCTTAAGTCAAAGTGGTTTTTCCACCCGGTTTCAATATTCATCTTTTCCTTGGTTGCCTTAGGAACCTCACTGTTTCTTTTTATTCGTTCCTATCTCCAAGTCAATCACGCCCTGCAGGTCTTAATTGAAAAATACAAACTTAATCCCAACACCTTTGTGGAGGGTGAGACATGGGTTATTATTGTTATTTTAAGCATTTTAGTGGCCTTGATTATTGCGGGAATGGTTATTATTTTTGTTTACTATCAAAAAATGATTCAACTTTATCGATTGCAGCAGAATTTTATTAATGGCTTTACCCATGAGTTAAAAACTCCCATTGCTTCGATACAACTTTTTTTAGAAACTTTTTCTAAACATGATATCCCTAAAGAAGATTTTCATCGTTATCTAGAGTTTATGAAAAGAGATACTAAACGATTAGCTGAAAACGTCGCGAGAATTTTACAGCTCGGGAAATTAGAGGATAAAAGTTTTAAGGCTGATTTTCACTTTCAAGATCTAGTAAGTTTGATGCAAGATTTTTTCTCTCAAACCCCACATCTTTTCGAAGAAGGTGAGGTAGTATTTCATTCTGAAATTAAAGAAGCACATTTAAATGTTGATCGCGGTTTATTTGAAATGCTTTTAATGAATTTAATTACCAATGGTTTTCGTTATAATAAATCCGAGAAAAAAATAGTGAATGTGAGATTTTATAAAAATAAAAAGAAAGCATTTTTAGATATAACTGATAATGGAATAGGAATCGAAAAATCTGAAATTAAAAAGATTTTTAGAAAATTTTATCAAGTAGGAAAAACGACGAAAGGCTCAGGATTGGGGCTTTATATTGCACAAAGCATCTGTCGTTTGCATAAAATAGAAATTGATGCTCATTCAGAAGGAAAGGGGATGGGAACGACCATTCGTCTAAGTATGCCGTTAAAGATGTTATGGATTAATGATTTACCTCAAGAGTAATTTGGGAAAACGATGACCGATCAAATAAAAAAACGAATTCTGATAGTCGATGACGAAGCTCATATTGCAGAAGCTCTACGTTTTAATCTCATCCATAAAGGTTATGATGTGCAACTGGCCGAGAATGGAGCTGTGGGGATCGAAATGTGGAAGTCGTTTCAACCACATTTAGTGGTGATCGATTTAATGATGCCTGAAATTGACGGACATGGGGTTATTGATGTTATTCGTCGTTCAGATGAAGGTATTCCCTTATTGGTGCTGTCTGCAAAGGATCAAGTGAAAGAAAAAGTTAAATGTCTCAATGCCGGAGTTGATGATTATTTATCTAAGCCTTTTCATTTAGAAGAATTTTTAGCACGAGTAGATCGATTAATTCTTCGTTCTGTAAAACTGAGTGCAGGAAAAAATTCCGACGAAGATTCACGCGACACTTTTAAATTTGCCGATGTGGTTATTGATTTTAATTTATTTCGTGCTTCAAAAGGTACACAGGTCATCGATCTAACTCAGCAAGAATTAAAGTTATTGCGTGTATTTTTTGATAACCCCAATATCGTTTTAAATCGCGAAGAATTACTGGCCAAGGCATGGGGCTATTCTCAAGGAGTTCATTCACGAACTCTGGATAATTTCATCGTTCGTTTTCGTAAGTATTTCGAAGATGACCCAAAGAATCCTCGTTATTTCAAAAGTGTGCGTTCAGTGGGCTATGTTTTTGACAATGACAACGAAGTCATTTAGAGTTTCCCAATCATTTTATTGAGGATTTTAAGGAGTGCATCATGGAACTTTTAAAAGGGAAAAAAGCGCTAGTTTTAGGCGTTGCCAACGACATGTCAATTGCATGGGGAATTACGAAGGCCCTACGTGCACAAGGTGCACATGTTGCCCTTACATATTTGAATGAAAATTTAAAGAAACGAGTAGAGCCATTAGCACTTGAAGTTGAAGCTGACTTCATTACTGAAATGGATGTTACAAATGACGAACACTATGCCCAGTTAAGAAAAACAGTTGAAGAAAAATGGGGCAAGTTTGATATTCTTGTTCATTCACTTGCGTTTGCTGATAAAAACGATTTGAAATCAAACTTTACTGATACTAGTAGAGAGGGATTCAAAATGGCCTGTGATATTTCAGCTTTCTCTTTAGTTGGCCTATCTCATCATCTACATGATTTGATGAATCCAGGCGGATCTATCATGGCCATGACTTATCATGGGTCTGTTAAAGTTTTAAAAGGGTATAATGTCATGGGAGTGGCGAAAGCTGCTCTAGAAGCATCAGCTCGTTATTTAGCAGATGATTTAGGTCCAAAAGGCTTAAAGGTAAATTGCATTTCTGCAGGGCCAATTAGAACTCTTGCAGCCTCTGGGGTTCCGGGGCTTAAAGAATATTTAAAGGCCATCGAAGAAAAGGCACCGATGAGAAAAAACGTTTCTCAAGATGACGTGGCCGGCTCTGCCGTCTATTTAGCAAGCTCTTTAAGTAACGGTGTCACTGGTCAGGTGTTATACGTTGATTCAGGTATGTCTATTATTGCTTAGTAAGTTTTAAGAAAAATTTCTTTTTTAAAGAGGTCGCCAAAGCGACCTCTTTAATTATGGAAACAGAGGGGAGTTTAATTCAAAAAGTAGCGCTTGAGTTTTCTCAGTTGTACTTTGAAAAGTTAAATTTTTAAGTCCTAATTGATCAATCATTAAAGCATCACCTGCTTTGATTTCAGTATCGTTTACTTTTAAAGATCCTTGATAAACATGCAGATAAATTCCTTTCTCTTCACTTTTAAAATTTAAGGATTCATCATTTTTTAAATTCATATGATAAAGATTGGCATCAGCATTTAGTTTTATCGGCATGTTTTCTTTTATTCCAGCGACCAAAGTGAATTGTTCTGTTTGAAACTTGTCTTGAAAATTTATTTGCTCATAACGAGGTTTTAATTCCATCGCATTTGGCAAAATCCAAATTTGTAAGAGTTTCGTGGCTTCTTTTCCATAGTTCCATTCAGAGTGCATGACACCTGTTCCGGCCGTCATGACTTGTATGTCTCCGCGGCGAATGACTTCTTTGTTACCCATAGAATCTTGATGAGTCAGTTCACCTTGAAGCATGAAGGTGATAATTTCCATGTTTTTGTGAGGATGAAAATCAAATCCATTTTCACCTGCCACTAAATCATCATTAATGACTCTTAAATTTTGAAACCCCATCCACTTCGGATCATAATAGTGGCCGAAACTAAATGAGTGAAAACTTTTAAGCCATCCAAAATCAACTTTTCCTCTTTCTTGGCTTTTGCGAATGTTTTCCATACGTACTCCTTCATGGTTATTACTTAAGGTCTATTATGCCAGAAAGGGGTATAAGTTAAAATTATTATAACTTGATAGGGATGATAACTTAAATTTATATACAGAGTGGGTGAAGAGGAGGGGGTAGGTTTCCCCCTCCTGAATGAAAGACTAGAGTGCTAAATTGGTTAATTCTTCAATGAGATCTTGAGTGCGAGTGACAAAAGCTTCACGATCTTCAAGACGTAAGCCTTCAGAAGAAATATGGGCCAAATCTTCTACATGGTGACAGATTTTTTTGACTAAATCGTTTTTATGTCCTTTTTCATGAAGTTTTAATGCGTTTTGGATAAGTGGGTTGGCCGGATTAATCACTAATGTTTTTTTCATGGGAAACATGGCATCGTTGCCCATACTTTTTGCCATTTGGCTTAATCGTTTTAATTGCTCATCAATTTTAAAATAAGCAA
>JAKLJM010000240.1 GCA_023151145.1 Bacteriovoracaceae bacterium
GGGTAATATCGCCAAATACCAAAATCATCTTAGGGATGGTGACGGTATTTCACGTTATTGTTTTATCATTCATCACCGCTCCCCAATTGGCCCTTGAAGGTGGTGAGTTTTTTAAAAAACATCAAAACCTCATTCGCTTAGATCAATTTGCTTTAAAAAAAGAAGATTTGAACCCTCAAGTTTTTTCCACAAATCCAGGGACGTTAAAAAACGCTGGTGCTAAAAACAATACTAAAAAAAATCCACTTAACTTAAATGATCTTTCGCAATTACAAATTGGTGGACTTGGTTCAACAAGTATTAATGATCTTAACAATCCTAAAAAAAATGATGTCATCTCAGATCAAGTAAATGAAATTAAAGCCAGTGATCTTGCGGTTAATGGCACTCGCTCTGTGAGCTTAATGGAAAGAGCGGAAGCACGTGATTTGCTTATTCGCCACAGAAAGAGAATGAGAACGCCAGAGGTTCAAATTGATCAAGAAAATAAGCTCGCGCGCTTAAATGATCAACTCGGCTCAACTTTGCCGGGAAAATTAAGTGATTTCAATTTTAGCATTGTGCCTAATAGTAAACTGTCTAAGGAAGAGCTCAATTCAATTGAAAAAAAGTTTTACGCGTTTCACGTACGATTAAGTGAAAAATACACCAGCACCATTTCTTCGCAATTTTTAAGAGGCTTTACAATTCGGCCACAATTAAAAAACTCCCTACAGGACAAACATGTTCTGCAGGCGAAAATTGTCTATGATAAAAATGGTGAAATTGTTTTAACAAAAATTTTAAAATCTTCAGATGCTAATGATGTCCATGCTACTTTTGAGGATATCTTGGCAAATTTTGGATTACCTAACGTTCCTCAAGAACTGTTGAATGAAGAAGAACAGTTTACGGTTTATTTTACACTAGCGATTAATTAAATAAGCAGCAAAAAATCCCAAGACTATAATCGTAAAAAATACGTACTTCTTTTGACGAAGAACTAATTCCATATCGCGATTTACATCATTGAGCGTGCTAAATAACTTTATTTTTTTAGCTTTTAATTTAGCTTGTGGTGAAAGACCTACATTAGAAAGTAACTGTGATAATTCATTTTGAAATTCATTCTTCATTTCCAATGAAGCAACGGGCTTTGGAATATGATATTCTAATCTTAAAAGAGATTTTTCTAACTCTTTTAATTGTTTCTGACAGACATGACATTCTTTAGAATGTTTTTTAAAAAATTGAAGTCTTTGATCATTTTTATCTGCATCAACCAGTGCAATCAATTGTCTGGCATGAATGCATGAAGAATCTATTTTGGTATTTGGTAAAGAGATCATTGGATTCTTAGAGCGCAGTTCCACTAAAATAATCCTCCTAACTCAAACTCATCTTTCAATTCTCGCGATAAGTTCATGCGAGATTTGGTTAAAATGGACACTATTTCTTCACTGCTAAGAGTGGTGACGAAATTCATCTGGTCTTTACTCCATTTCATTTTGTGTTTCAAAAATAAGAGTGCTCTTTCATCGAGTTCTAGATGATAAAAAGCTTCCAGGTTGTTTAAGTTCATTGATGATTTGATTTGATGAAAACGTTTTCTCGCTAATAAATATATCGCGCGATAAAGATAATGATTTAATTCTGTTTTTTCAGTTTCAACCTTTTCATTTTTAAGAATTCTATCGATCAACTCTCTGCGATCAATAAGAACATTGGCAATAGCATCTACTATTAATTGACTCGCTTGAAGATCATCAGGAATCAAGATGTAGGAAAAACTATAAAGGTCTGGTTGTAATGTTTTGAGATAGTTCTCAAGCTCTTTCGTATTCACCTTAATAGTGTATCTAATGAAGAAGAGCTTTACAATCCCAGGTAGCGCATGGCTTTTCAGTTACTTAGAAGGAAAAGCTGAGTAAAACGATTTCCTATGTTAAGGTTTTTCTTAATGTTCCGATAAGTATTTGAGTAATTATGGAGCTCAATATGAAAAAGCACATTACCTTATTATTTTTGGCCTTTGCAATCATGCAAGGTTGTACTCAGAAATCTACGGTGAAAAAATCATCGAGTAGTTCTAATTCTGGTGCAATCACTTTTCCTGATTCGGGTTCCATCGGTAATTCTGGAACAAATGGAAGTACGGGAAGCACTGGAAGTAATGGATATAATGATGTCGCAGATTGTGGACAATATACCAACAATCCAGATGTCGATAGTACTTGTTATCGTACACTCTCTCCTACTGTAAAACTTCATGGTCAAGCTTCTGCGGGAAATATTTCATTCAGAACTTCAGCCCATGCAAGTATTCCACAATCATATTTTGAAACTGATTTAAAAATGTACGTACGAATTGTACCAAAACCACTGGACTACACTGAGAACTCTAATGGATCTTTGACTTCAAGAAGATGTAGTCCATCTACAGTTGATTCAAGCCAAAATAAATATCGTTACTCAAAAATGCGTGTGACTTTGGAAGTGAAGAAAAAAGGCAGTAGTTATACGGGTGATATTAAAACAATTGATGCCACTTTAAACACTGGTTCACTAACTCCGTCATCTCGTTATCGTTTCAACACTTCAGGACCTGGAGAATATGACATTATTGTTCGAGATGTAAAAACAAATCATCGCTGTTCAAATATGGGAACAGGTGATTTAAATTGTTCGACTTATCAAGATTTCCCATATGTCACAAATACAAGTTATCCAACAGATTGCGTAGGATTTGAAATCCAATTCTCGACAGACTATACTCGCGATCTACCGTAATAAATCAGCAATTTTTTCGGCCATGTTTATATTATGAGCATGGCTGACTTCTACTAAAAGTCCTGGACAAGTAATATTCACTTCAGAAACATGTTCTCCTAAAATATCGAATGCTACCCACGGAACTCCTGCGGCATTTAACTCTTTTGTGATTTGATCACATTGTTTTTTTACATTTTCATTTAATGTAATCGCAGAGTAGCTCGCACCTTGAGCAATATTCGCAAGAAACTCTCCAGCTTTTGGGACCTTTAAAATTGAACCTAACTCCACTCCTTTAAAATAAATAGAGCGAATTTCTCCTGCTGCAACTTCTTTCACAAAAGGTTGCACGACTATGGCTCCACTAGATTCCTTCACTTTTCGCTCGAACATAGTAATGACGTCTTGATCTTGGCGAGTAATTTTTTCGACCCCCATTCCTTGAAACAAATCCACTGGTTTCATGATAAGAGCTTCAACATGAGTTGGAAGATGACTAAGGAATTTTTTTAAGCCACTCGTTGAGCTTCCCACATAGCTTGGAAGTGCTCCCTTTTGAATATAAGCATGAAGCTTTTCGTTAAAACTCAATATTCCCACTGGATCATTGATCACTTCTACTTCAAAATGCTGTAACATTTTTTGCATCCACAGATATTTCATATAACGTGTATCAAAAGGTGGATCTAGTCGCATATGAAAGACGTCATTTTTTGATAAACCGACATTCACTTTTTCTGCCAAATTAAAATGGGCCAGATAATAATCATTTGTCACAAAACTCGCGTCAAAACGATACATATCAAAACTTGGTAAATGAGAATTGACCACATAAAAATCTTGCTCGAACAATAAATAAACGTCTTCGCCTCTATTTTTAAGAGTCGTTGCCAATAACAGCGAAGAGTCTTTTTTGGTGTTTAATTTGTCGAGAGAGTCGATAAAAAAGATGTGTTTTTTTGTCATAGAAACCTTAGGATGATTGGAACAAATATTCTGAAAAACTTATGTCCGGATCATCTTTTAAAAATTTTTTATATTGTTGGTTAATATAATCATAAAATTGAACCAGGTCTAAATTTAATTTTTTCTGAAGCTCACTTAATTGATTTGCTTTTTTCTCGTAGGTTAAAAAGGCTGCAAAACTGGCATTATTCCATTCTTTTTTTAAAACCGGACATGAATCATCGGTTTCATCTTGAAGTTTGTACTGCAGACAAATTTTCTTAATTTCCGGAAAAAATTTTTCACGCAAAAATTCATTTAACACTTCTCTGGCCATACTTTTATCTAAGGGAGCGTTTTTTTCGTACTGAGTTTGTAGGTCCGTGGCCAAGGCGACAATTTTTTTATCAAATTTTTCACTGAGTTCACGATCGGCAAGATACTTAGCAAGTAGTTCATTTTGCTCAGTTTTAATAAAATAATCACGCACCATTATTTCTGAAAAGTAGTTGGCCAAATTTTCATTCAGGTCTACTTCATCCTTCACAAAAAATATGGTGTGAAAGAGTTCATGAAAAATAAGCTCAGCTAGTTCATCCTCATCATATTTAAAAAACGAAGAAAGAATAGTGTCTTCAAAATAGCCTAACGTTGAATAGGCATAAACTGGCCGAACATAAGTGACTAAATCGTTCTGGCGTAAATCTTTTGCGTACTCTTCGGCAGATGATTTTTCAAAAAAACCCAGATAAGGAAAACATCCAACGATGGGAAAACAAGATGAAT
>JAKLJM010000241.1 GCA_023151145.1 Bacteriovoracaceae bacterium
TATGGCACTGGTGATGTTAGATTGTTTTTCACCATAAAAAACAACTCTCTCGGTCTTTCTATTCAAAATAATGGACCGTTTCCATATAAAAATTTAGATGATACGCTTAAAAATGCCTCACCGTCGAACCAGGGACTGGGGATGGGTTTAAGTATTGTTAAGACCTTGGCGGAATCGATGGGAGGAAAATTGACATTAACTTTAAAACCAACAACTTTTACCATTTGGTTTCATTATGAATCATAAAATTTTATTAGTAGAAGATGATCTGATTTTAAATGAAGCAATCACTAAAATTCTTAAAGAAGAAAAATACACAGTATTAAGCTGCCATGATGTTAAATCTGCGCTAGAAGAATTAAAAAATCCTCTTGTAAGCCCCATTGATCTGGCCATCCTCGACTGGATGTTACCAGATGGTCAAGGACTTGATATCGTCAAAGAAATCAGACGCTCAAATCATTCGTTACCACTCATTATGTTAACAGCTAGAAATGATCTTATTGATAAAGTCATAGGCCTTGAGTCCGGTGCCAATGATTATATGACCAAACCTTTTGAAACCCGAGAGCTCTTGGCCAGAATACGTGTTCAATTAAGATATAAAAATCAAACAATCAATTTGGTGAACAATTCAACTCCAAATGAACAAATTTTGACTCAAGGACACTTATCCTTTGATGGTCATAATCGGGAATTTTCTTATCAAAAAAAATCACTTTCGCTTACCAAAATGGAATATGAATTTTTAAAACTGCTTATTGAAAACCCCAAAAAAACGTTTGCTCGAGAGCATTTATTGGATCTAGTCTGGGGTTATGAAAATTATCCCACCACTAGAACTATCGATACCCATGTCTTACAATTGCGCCAAAAAATTTCAGAAGATGTCATTGATACCGTGCGTGGATTAGGCTATCGACTAGGTCCCTGTTTAAAAACACACACAAATTGACATACAATTGACATTCGTCTGACGAAAATAAAAATCCCTCTGCTAGGATAGTTTTATAGTTAAAGAAATTTTTCTGTAACTATTAACTGCTTTGGAGTGTTTTTATGAAACTATCATCCATCCTTCCATTGTCTCTTACTCTTGTCGTGGTGAGCGCTTGTCAATCATCTTCTATCAACAAGGACGATCTAGCACGCACACTTAAAGAGAATCCTGACATCATCAGTAAAGCCATTCTTGCTCACCCGACCCAGTACATAGAAGCACTCCAAAATGCAGCTAAACTTGCTCAAGATGATTTACGTAAAAAGCAAGAATTAGAAGAAAAAAAGAAACTGGAAACATCATTTGAGAATCCACTGGTGGCTTCAATTCGAAAAGATGAAGCTATACGCGGTACAAAAGGGGCGCCAATCACCTTGGTAGAGTACTCCGATTTTGAATGCCCCTTTTGTTCTCGCTCTTATGAGACAGTTAAAAGTTTAATGAATAAATATCAAGGCAAGATTCAATTTGTTTATAAACATTTGCCATTAAGTTTTCATGAACAAGCTATGATTTCAGCTCAATATTATGAAGCGATTCGCTTACAAAGTGAGCAAAAAGCTTTTCAATTTCATGATGAAATTTTTGCTCAACAAAGAAAATTAAAAAATGGAAAAGCTTTCTTAAATGAGACAGCAAAAAAAGTTGGAGTCGACCTCAATCGACTAAATAAAGATTTAGAATCAGATATCGTCAAACAACGGATTGCTGAAGATATGGCCGAAGCCCAGAAATTTGGCATGGAAGGGACTCCTGGTTTTTTACTTAACGGTGTACCAATAAAAGGAGCATACCCAGAAGAGCACTTTGAACAGATTCTCAGCGAATTAAAAACTCGTGGGAAATTAAAAATATAGGATATTTTCGACTCTCTCCCTCTCTCTCCTGTAAAAAAAAGGCCCAAAGTAAACTTTGGGCCTTTTTGATTTATTCATTACTCATTAATAAATTGAATTTTCTCAATTCCAATCGGTCCTAAGATACGCGATCTTTTGGCAATAAAATGCATTCGATTAAATTCTCCGTTTCTGGTCTCTAACCTGACTTTATCAGGATCAACCATCACTTCGAACTCATAAACTCTTCTCTCCCCACTTACCGCACTATAAAGAGTATCTAAGCGAAGAGTTCCACCACGTGCGCGCTCAAAATTACTCGACTGCAAGCGTACGATTTCATATTTATCTTTTTTCAACAAAACCACTCCGCGCAGAAGGCCGGCTTCCTCAAATTCTTTTCTTTCAATCTTTACCCCTTGGCTATAGGCATCGGCATAAAGTTTTAAGATTTCTCCCGTCACATCATCGCGATCATAAACTAGAAGCGCATAATCTTTATCAATATCACTGGTAATTTTTCCAAGCGTGAATTCAGTTGCCTGAACTGAAAATGAAAATGTCGTGGCCAAAAGTAAGCTTGCGCCACCAAGAATTAAACTTCTCATGAGATCCTCCATCAATTGTGATGAAGGACCTATCGGAAAAGTTTGCCGCTTTCTGAATTACTCGAATAAATTACTAAAATAAATCTTTTAGCTGATTAACATACTCAGGCTTTCTCATTCCCACTAAAACAAAATCAACTCCATAGCTATAGTAGGCATTAATCGCTCTTCTTGTTAATGGAGTGTCTTCGTCGGGCAATAGACCTAGTTTTCTTGCTTCGGAATCAAAGGCACGTGCTTTATCTGACATATTTTTTCGTGCAAAAAGTTGAGAATATTCTAAAAGTTCATAAAAAGGCTTAGCCTCATCTTTATTTAATCCTTGTCCGCCCCACAAACTCGCCAGAAAGGGAAAAAGATGACCAAAATAGACTTGGTCTACTGCATCTGTGGAAGTGAGCTTGTCATAAAGATTTTTAAACTGACCTATCATCTCAACGTCATCTAATTTTTCATCATCAGACTCTCGAAGACTATTCCATTTATCTTCAATGATTTTCATGCATGTTTCAAAATGCTCTCTAGCCTTTGAAACATCAAAATTTTTTAATTGTAAGTCGTCATATGTGGCCAAACGAACCAATTCACCATTTGGCTTAATAACATTAAAAGGTCGATTGATAAGGATTGTTAAACCATGCTGTTTACACATTTCAATGAGATTTAAATTATTCTCTTGATGCCTTTCTAGTGCATCGATTTCTAGTAAATTAAATGGAAATTGAACTACCTTAAAATGATGGTGGTCTCCAACTGATTTAGCCGCTGTTAATAACATGGCAAGACTTGTCGGATTATCTCCTAAGGGATTTTTAGGAAGTGTATTAGAACTTACTCCATAGTTTCTGATTTTTCCTTCTAGAACTTTAGTCTCTAAAAATTGAAAAGCTAAATTTAATCGCCTTTGATATTCAGCAATATCCTGGTGATTTGAGTAGAAATATTCAGGATTATGGAGAAGAAAAGTATCAATGCTCTCTACTCCTAATCTTTCAAGTGAAAGCTTTAATTGCTCTTCTAAAAATTCTGGATGAATAGAATGTTTAAGTTCTGGAGTCATGTCCACTAAATCTTTTTTGGCCAATCCACGAGCATGAAGATCTTCTAAAACTTTTATTTAAAACTTTTCCTATTAGTCGCTCAGATTGGCCATCAGTATAATTAGCACTGGTATCAATGAGTTTTATTCCATTTTCTATGGCAGTCTTTAAGGCCAATGTATGCTCCTCAGACTTAATTGATACTCGATAACTTCCAAACCCTAATGATCCCATTTCATAACCCCAAAAAAAGAAAAGGCCACCCGATCGTGGGTGGCCCTGTTACAGTCGGTAAATCTCAAATAGATTTAGCGAATGTTTTTAAGTTCTGCAATATTTGTAATACGAGTAACGTCTTCTCCGCGGCACGAATCTTCACGGCATACGTTTGTCACATAGCAGCCTTTACGAGAATCGTACTTATAATCCGTGTCACCACGCACCAAGATCCCTTCAACTTCACCTGTATCAAAGTTAAAAACCGCTGATCCAGAGTTTCCACCATAAGAATCAGTGGTTGCTTGAAAGTATACAGAGTTTTTATTGTTTCTTACTGAACCACCTGCTTCGATTTTTGTAGGAAGACCAGATGGGTGTCCAATCATGATCAGACGAGCTTTATCAGTAATTTTTCCAGCAGTTCTAAACTTTAATGGCTGAATTCCAACCACAGGACGATCTAATTTAATAAGAGCGAAGTCATCTTGTGAGCTTCTTTCTAATTTTTGAGAAATGATTTCAGAACAACCATATACGTTAGATTGCGACACCACGTAGTCTGCTTGGTCTTTAGATTTAACGTTATAATCAAATACCCAATTATTATTCTTACAATCTGCTTTTGTTTGAATACAGTGACCAGCTGTCACTAGATATTGATCACCCACTAAAAATCCCGAACACATGGCCGCTGTTCTTTGTTTAGCAAATCTTTCTGTGGCACACATTCCGTCACCTTCTAAAGTTCCACCAGTGATTTCAATTGAATCATCAGATTGAGCTTGTAAGCTGTTTGAAGGAATCATCGCTGCTGTGGCAGTTGCTAATTTTAAATGAGTTTGATTAACAGTTTCATAAACATCTAAGCGATCATCCTGACCGTAAACTACTTTGGGAGTAAGTTTTGCTTGAGTTGGTAGAATAGAGAACAATAAAGCGAAAGCTAATGCTGATTGATATTTCATAAGGACCCCTCCGTAGGTTCAATAGATTAATTCTGCTCCTCTCAAAAAAATTCAACAAGTAAAAAAAAATAATGCGATCATTTGTTAGAAAGGAGTCAGTGGTGTCAAAAAATTGAGGGCCTAACATTAGGCCCTCAAAAAGATCAAAAAATAAGGTTTTTAAAGACTACAGTAGGCTAGTTTCAAATGGGTTCATGTATTGTTTGACCAATCTTACCTGATCATCTTTTTGATTATTTGCTTCTAAATAACCATAAAGTGCACCCTCTGTTAAACGTTGCTTTTCATAAAATGATTTAATGAAATTGCTGGCCGTATCTTTAAGATAAGCACTCAACGGGACAAAACTTAGCCCTAATTGTGCTAATGAAAGAACCACTCGTTTTCTAGCAACCACAGTTGGACGGTTAAAATTATAAGCGACTGCTGGCTTATTAAAGAACATACCTTCTTTATCAAAAAGGTTAATGGCAACTGATTCACCATTAAGAGTAACTTTTTGAAAAGCAAAATTCATTCTCTCATCCAATGACGAATAAGTTGTTTGATTGTCTCTTAAAACCTGAGAAGCCATTCTGAAATTGGCATAAAATTTATTTATACCATATTTTTTCCAATTAGATTTCGCTGCATCTGACTCAAAAAAGTTAAACCAAGCAATTCTTGATTCATAAATCGATGACCAAACAAGATCAACTTCTTCTTTTGTTAGACCAAGTTCTTCTGGTTTGAAAATTTCAAGATAATGAAGCAACATGTTTTGGTGAAACATTCTTCTTTCTGTAATCAGTTTTTCAACTTGAACCATGATATAAGAAGCAGTGTTCAGCATAGGAATTTGCGACAATCTTTTGCGAGCAAAATCTAATCCCCACTTCACGACTTGATAAGTAACATTTTTCTTATAAAAATGTGTTGGGTCATTTGTCACGGCAATTAATGACGGATCTAATTTTAAAAGAACATCGCTCATTTTGTTTTCGTAAAGAGAAACAACCTCATTCATCGTAGGATTTTGAAAAATCTTGTCGACATCAAGCTTTCCTACTTCTTTTAATGAAGCTAAAACGATCTTTTCTTGACGTTCACGTTCTGCTGAATTGGTGAAACTCTCATCCAAGTCTTCTCTTAAAAGATCGATAATTTGAGCATCATAATTCCCTTTTTCTGCTAAAAGAGCTTGCTCTTCAATCATCTGGTTTTTTACCATTTCAAGATAAGGACGAACTTTAAAATTTAAAGCGATAGAGCGGTCTCTAATAGCAATTAATTTTCCATTTTGATCGCGAAGAATACTAAATCTTTTTTGAAAATGAGAAAGATCATTGGCGCTTGCTGGTAAAATCATTCCGACAACAAGTACAGAAGCCAATAATCCCTTTTTAAGGATTGAAGTGACTGGATTCATTTTCTCCTCCATGAGTTAGAAATACAGTACTCTCCATTATAATGAAGATTTGATAAAAAACTCATGTGTAAGAAAAGATAAGTTTTCTGAGCCTAAAGCTTGATTACTTAATTAGAGTAAGGAGATCATCCCAAAGCTTAGATCTAAGATCTAATGAGTGAATACCTACTTTTAAAGCTTCTGCACAAAGCAGTGAATCACTACCGCAAAGCTCAACTAAACAATCTTTTGCAGCATGGGAATGTTCATCACCATCTAATTTTTTTAATCGTGTCTCAATTTCAGAGGTCTCAATCCCCCTTTATGATCTTTATCAGACTCTTCACCTAAAACGATTTCATTAATCAGTCTCACTAGTTTTTTTGAATAAGGACTTGGTTGCCAAGGAACTTCCACACAAGTGATTTCTTTTTGCAGACCTTTTAAAAGACTCATGAAATCCCACACCGCATAGATATGATGACTCATAAAAGTTCTTAACTCATTAATACTTTTTAAATGTGCGTACATCGGATGAACTGAAAGTGCTTTTTGTTTTTCAGCAATCAGTGATTCGAGGTCAGAGACAGAGGTATTATCAAAGCTTCTAAGGATGTGATCAAAATTGTTTTGCATAATGGTTTCCAAAAAATGGTAAAAAGAATTCTAAAAAAACTCTATACCACAAAATGAAAAAGGATTTCTAGGGACTTGTCCCCTAGTCTTGGTTTAGACAAGAAATATATTGTGTTTAGACATCAAAATCGCTGTAATTTTGATCTAACTCTTCATCATTTGACTTGGTGAAATAGCGTCGAACAAAATATTGGCCGGCACGAATAGTCTTAATAAACTCATGCTCCTCTAATTTTCTTAGCGCCGAATAAACATCTTCAATCGGTAAATGTAAGACTTTGGCCATTTCCGTATGAGACATCATAGGAGAAATTCCATAATCACGATGTAAATTTGGGTAACACCAAACACGACGATATATATACATCAACACGAGAATTTCCATTCTGGATAATTTGAAATCTACAATGATACGATCAAAAAAAAGATCAGGAATTTCAGAGAGAGAGGGTTTTAATTTACTTGTCTCATCCCCACCCTTATCGTGAACTTCACGATGTGCGGATTTGGAACGATGACCTTGCAATATAGATTGTAAATCAACCATAGCCGCTTCCTTTCGATGGCAGAGTTCACCCTTGAACTCCGTAGTTATATTAAGGTTAACATAGAACTAAATAAAAAGCTATAGTGAGTGCTTGAGAGACAAATATTGTCAAGGAAAACTCTTTAAGAATTTAATTCCTTTCCCATAAAACATAGTAGAGTGTTTTGATAATCTTTCTCCACAACATATTGAAAACCTTGTTTAAAATAGAACTGATAATTCCGACTTGTTTTCTCGGTAATTAAATGAAGCCCTTTGATTCCTTTCATACGCAAATCTGCTTCTACACCGGCAAGAATCATCGCCCCAAGTCCTAATCCTCGATAATCTTGATGAGTGTTCATATGTAGATGGGCAGGATATTTTTGGTATTCATCTGTAAAAGTGACAAGTGACTTTAATTGTAAATGCTCCATCCCCTTTAAGGTATCAGGACAAACGCAAAGGTAGGCCAAAAGATTAGATTTATCATCAACCATTAAATAAAAAAATTCTGGATAAAGTGACTGATAATCACCACACCATTTCTGAAAAAATTCTTGGCGATGGACTTCGTCCTTAAATTGTTTAACAGATGAAGAGTGAAAAAAAATGTCCTTTAATTGAGAGGAAAAAATTTTATGAGCTTCGTCCGATAATTGTGCCCAACGGACAATTGTCGTATGTAACTGAGGGACT